>NZ_JAGPYA010000062.1:0-42564 GCF_018070245.1 Micromonospora sp. M61
CCGCGCCGCTGCGAGCGGTAGAGATCGACCTTGGTGCGCTTGGCGTACCCGGTGCGGGTGATCGTGACGACCACGTCCTCGCGGGCGATGAGGTCCTCCATCGAGACCTCGCCGTCGAACGGGATGATCTTTGTCCGCCGCTCGTCGCCCCACTTGGCGACGATCTCGCCCAGCTCCTCCGAGACGATCTTCCGCTGCCGCTCCGGCTTGGCGAGGATGTCCTTGAGGTCGGCGATCTCGATCTCGAGCTTGGCCAGGTCGTCCACGATCCGCTGCCGCTCCAGGGCGGCGAGCCGGCGCAGCTGCATGTCCAGGATCGCGGTCGCCTGGATCTCGTCGATCTCCAGCAGCCGGATCAGGCCCTGCCGGGCGTCGTCCACGGTCGGAGAGCGCCGGATGAGGGCGATCACCTCGTCCAGTGCGTCCAGCGCCTTGCCCAGGCCGCGCAGGATGTGTGCCCGCTCCTCGGCCTTGCGCAGCCGGAACGCGGTCCGCCGGCGGATCACGTCGATCTGGTGCTCGACGTAGTAGCGGAGGAACTGGGCCAGGTTGAGCGTGCGCGGCACCCCGTCGACCAGTGCCAGCATGTTGGCGCCGAAGGTCTCCTGGAGCTGGGTGTGCTTGTAGAGGTTGTTCAGCACGACCTTCGCGACCGCGTCGCGCTTGAGCACCAGGACGATCCGCATACCGGTACGACCGGAGGACTCGTCGCGGATGTCGGCGATCCCGGCGAGCTTGCCCTCCTTGATCAGCTCGGCGATCCGCTCGGCGAGGTTGTCCGGGTTGACCTGGTAGGGCAGCTCGCTGACGACCAGGCAGGGGCGGCCCCGCTTGTCCTCCTCGACCTCCACCACGGCGCGCATCCGGATCGAGCCGCGACCGGTGCGGTAGGCGTCCTGGATCGCGGTGGTGCCGACGATCAGGCCGTGGGTCGGGAAGTCCGGACCCTTGACGATGCCAAGCAGGGCTTCGAGGGTGGTCTCCTCGTCCTCCTCCGGGTGCTCCAGGCACCACTGCACCGCCGCGCCGATCTCCCGCAGGTTGTGCGGCGGGATCTTGGTGGCCATGCCGACCGCGATGCCCTCGGAACCGTTCACCAGGAGGTTGGGGATCCGCGACGGCAGGATGGTGGGCTCCTTGGCCCGGCCGTCGTAGTTGTCCTGCAGGTCGACGGTGTCCTCGTCGATGTCCCGCAGCATCTCCATCGCAAGGGGGTCGAGCTTGCACTCGGTGTATCGCATGGCCGCGGCAGGGTCGTTACCCGGCGAGCCGAAGTTGCCGTTGCCGTCGACCAACGGGTAGCGCAGCGACCAGGACTGCGCCATCCGGACCAGCGCGTCGTAGATCGCCGAGTCGCCGTGCGGGTGGAACTGACCCATCACGTCACCGACGACGCGGGAGCACTTCACGTAGCCGCGGTCCGGGCGGTAGCCGGAGTCGAACATCGCGTAGAGGATCTTGCGGTGGACCGGCTTGAGGCCGTCCCGGACGTCCGGCAGCGCGCGACCGACGATGACGCTCATCGCGTAGTCGAGGTAGGAGCGCTGCATCTCCACCTCGAGCCCGACCGGTTCGATCCGGTCGTGCGCGACCACCGCGGCGATGGCCTCGGCGGGGACCTCGGGCTCGTTCGGTGTGGACTCGGGAGAATCGGTCACTGTATACCCTTATCAGACTCAGAGTCGTTTTCGTGCTGTGGATAACCGCTGTGGATAGCGGCCAAGCTGTGGATAACTCTGTGGATCGGTGGATCGACCGGGCAGCACCCGGCCGATCCACCGCGATCCGTCAGATGTCCAGGAACCGCACGTCCTTGGCGTTGCGCTGGATGAACGACCGGCGCGCCTCGACGTCCTCACCCATCAGCACACTGAACAACTCGTCGGCGGTCGCCGCGTCGTCGAGAGTGACCTGACGCAGGGTACGCGTCGCCGGGTTCATCGTGGTTTCCCACAGCTCGGGATAGTTCATCTCGCCGAGGCCCTTGAAGCGCTGGATGTCGTCCGGCTTGGCGTTCGGCTTCTTCTGCTGGCGCAGCGCGATCAGACCGTCCCGCTCGCGGTCGGAGTACGCGTACTGGGCGTCATCGCCCTTCTTGTTCCACTTGATCTTGTAGAGCGGCGGGGCGGCCAGGTAGACGTTGCCCATCTCCACCAGCGGACGCATGAAACGGAACAGCAGGGTGAGCAGCAGCGTCTGGATGTGCTGGCCGTCAACGTCCGCGTCGGCCATCAGCACCACCTTGTGGTACCGCAGCTTTTCCATGTCGAAGTCGTCGTGGATGCCGGTGCCCAGCGCGGTGATCAGCGCCTGGACCTCGTTGTTCTTGAGCACCCGGTCGATCCGGGCCTTCTCCACGTTGAGGATCTTGCCGCGAATCGGCAGGATCGCCTGCGTCCGCGGGTCGCGGCCCTGCTTGGCGGAGCCACCGGCCGAGTCGCCCTCGACGATGAACACCTCGGACTCGCGCGGGTCGGTGGACTGGCAGTCGGCCAGCTTGCCCGGCATCGAGCCGGACTCCAGCAGCGACTTGCGCCGGGCCAGCTTGCGCGCCTGCTGCGCGGCGATCCGGGCCCGCGCCGCCTGGGAGGCCTTCGTGATGATCATCTTGGCCTCGGCCGGGTTGCGGTCGAACCAGTCGACCAGCCGGTCGTTGCAGACCCGCTGCACGAAGCTCTTCACCGGGGTGTTGCCCAGCTTGGTCTTGGTCTGACCCTCGAACTGCGGGTTGGCCAGCTTGACCGAGATGATCGCCGCGAGCCCTTCGCGGATGTCCTCGCCGGAGAGCTTCTCGTCGCCCTTGAGCAGCTTCTTGTCGGTGCCGTACCGGTTGACCACGCTCGTCAGCGCGGAGCGGAAGCCCTCCTCGTGGGTGCCGCCCTCGTGCGTGTTGATCGTGTTGGCGAAGGTGTAGACCGACTCGCCGTACGACTCGTTCCACTGCATGGCGATCTCGAGCGACATCCCCTCCTCCTCGGCGATGAACTCGACCACGGTCTTGTGGATCGGGCTCTTCGAGGCGTTGAGGTGTCGGACGAAGTCGGCGATGCCACCCTCGTAGTAGAAGGTCACCTCGCGCTGCCGGCCGTCCTCCTCCTCGGCCACCCGCTCGTCGAGCAGGTGGATGCGCAGGGCGCGGTTGAGGAAGGCCATCTCCTGAAGGCGTCGGTAGATGGTCTGGAAGTCGAAGTCGACGGTCTCGAAGACGTCGGGGTCCGGCCAGAAGGAGACCGCCGAGCCGGTGCGGTCGGTGGCCTCGCCCTTCTCCAGCGGGCCCGGCTTGGAGTGGGTGTAGTGCTGCCGCCACACGGCGCCGGACTTGTGGATCTCGACGAACATCTTGGTGGAGAGCGCGTTCACCACGGACACGCCGACGCCGTGCAGACCGCCGGAGACCGCGTACGCCTTGCCGTCGAACTTGCCACCCGCGTGCAGGATCGTCAGCGCGACCTCGACACCCGGCTTCTTGAGCTTCGGGTGGAGGTCGACCGGGAAACCACGGCCGTTGTCGGTGACCCGCACGCCGCCGTCGGCGAGCAGCACCACGTCGATGGTGTCGCAGTATCCGGCGAGCGCCTCGTCGACAGCGTTGTCCACAACCTCCCAGACGAGGTGGTGCAGACCGCGCTCGCCGGTGGACCCGATGTACATACCGGGCCGCTTGCGGACCGCCTCCAGACCCTCAAGAACGGTGATCGACTCTGCGCCGTACTCCTGCTTGTCCTGCGCTGCCACCCTCGGCCACTTTCTCGCGTCAGCCACGCCGGTAGGGCGCGTCGGGCGCGGGTTCGGCGGACAGGACGCGACGTCGGCGCGCGGACCGGTGCCGGAGACCTCCGGACAGCGGGTCGAACGCGCCGGTCGCCGCGGTTGCCCGCGGATCGCGATCGGCTCGACCCGACGTGGAGAATGAATCTGGGGCCACCGGCCCCGTCCCTCTCCCACACCGGGTCTTCGTCTCGCTGTCAATCCTACTGTGCGCGGGGGACAGAACCACCACTCGGCACCCTCAGAGAGGCGGCTGAGATGTCCGTAGCCGGCAGAACCCCGCTGCCCGCGACTCCCCCCACACGCCAGGGTCCGATCGCACGCGCCGTCCCCGAACGGGTTGACCCGCGCCCGGGCGGGTCGGGGGTCGCGGCCAAAGCATCCGTGCCGTACGTTTGCGGCGCCCCGGAACCAGCCTTGATCTTTACCGGCCGGAACCGGGACGATCGACCCGATCGACCCGACACGTGCTCTTTAAGAGGTGACAGATGGGGCTGGACAACGTCGCGGTGCACTGGCCGCGGACCGGCCGCTTCTACGACCCGGTCGCACCGGCCGAGTTCGTCGACTTCGGCGAGATCGTCGACCTGCCGCGAATCTCCGCGCCGACGGCCGCCCTGGCCGAGCTGATCGCGAAGACCGGCACCATCCGGGCGACCGCGTACACCGAGCTGGTGGATCTGCTCCTCGGCCTCGAAGGTGTGTTGTACGCCACAGACGCCGCCGCCGAGGACGAGGACCCGGTGATCGATCCGGACGGCTGCTCCTGGATCGCCAGCGGCATCGAGAGATTCGTGGCCGGGCACCGTCCCTACGGTGAGGCGGTCACCTTCGAGTCGGTGAGCACGGTGCTGCGCTCTCTGCTCGGCGACGGCAGGCTGGCCGAGCAGCAGCTGCGGTGGCTGGAGACCCGGCTCGACGCGCTGCGCGACGAGCGCGGCGACCCGCCGCAGTGGAACTTCACCTGCGCGGAGCTGGGCGTGCTGGCCGCGTTCTACCGGCGCTGCGCCGAACGCGGTTTCGCCGTCTACGCCGACGCCTGAGCCGCCGCGCCGGCCCCCGGCGAGGTCGGGTCGCCGCCCGGTCGGTTGGCCGCCGCGATCACCTGTGTGAGCACCGCGTGCAGGTGTTGCAGGTCCTCGACGGGCAGCCCGAGTCGCTGCACGATCGCGGCCGGGATCAGCTCGGCCTGCCCTCGCAGTGCGGCGCCGCTGTCGGTGAGGGTGACGGCGAGGCTGCGCTCGTCGCTGGGGTCGCGCTCCCGGCGCAGGTAGCCGGCTGCTTCGAGCCGCTTGAGCAGGGGTGACAGCGTGCCCGGATCGAGCTGCAACAGGCGGCTGAGGTCGCGGCCGGACAACGGTGCGTGCTGCCAGAGCGCCAACATGACCAGGTATTGCGGGTGGGTCAGCCCCATCGGCTCCAGGAGTGGGCGGTAGACCGCCACCACACTGCGCGCGGCCACCGAGAGGGCGAAACAGACCTGCTGCTCCAGCGCCAGCGGGTCGACGCCTTCCGGTCTCTCGCTCATCGGTTGCCCTCCTGATGCACGATAGCTATCGTACCAATCATTGGTGTACCAACCATTGGTAGGCCAACAGTTGCGGGACCACACGACGCGGGAGAGTGCGGCAGATGAGCGAGGACGGCGCGGTCACCAAGGCCCCGGGCGAGGGCGGCCGACTCCTGAGCTGGGCCTTCCGGCACCTCGCCGGCCCCGCCGAGGGTGTGAAGGGCGCGGTGCAGGGCGGCTCGGCCGAGGCCCGCGACGCGTGGAAGCGCGACCTGGCCGAGCGCAAGCGCTTCACCCGGGAACAGCGCGAACGCAAGCGGGCCGACCGCGAGGCCCAGCGGCGGAGCTGAGGCGCCCTCAGCCGTACGTGTCGCGTGGGCCCCGCCCGCGTACCCGGCGCGGCCCCTTCGCCCAGGAGGGCGCGGCCGGGCCGTGGATGTGCAGCTTGCGCACGACGTTATGGCCGACCTCGCTGGCGATCTGCTTGAGCAACGAGCCAGCGAGCAGCCGCAGCTGGGTGGCCCAGGCCGTCGAGCGCGCCTCCACTGTCAGCTCACCGTTCTCCAGCTTGACCGGGCGACTGTTCTGGGCGACCTCCGCGCCGACGACCCGCTCCCAGGCGCCGAACACGGTGGCCTCGGCCGCCGGCTGCTGCCAACCACGCGCCTTCACCAACCGGTTCAGCACCGCGCTGAGCGGCTGGGGATCGCGTGGGTCGGGGCCCGGGCCGGAGTAGCCCCGCAACCGCCGCCCCGAGCCGCCGGCAGCGTCGCCGCCTCCGCCGCCGGGGGCACGTCGGGCGCGCGCCGCCTGCTGCCGCCGGGACAGCGCAGCGTCGAGCACCGCGCGGGCCAGCTCCGGCCCGCTGGCGGCCGCCGCCGGCTCACCGCCCGTCGACTTTCCCCCGGGCGTACGCGCAGCGTCGCCCTTTCCGGCCTCGGGACTGTTGGTGCGTGGCTCATCCGACACGGCGTACCGTCCCTTCGCCAACCTGATAGCGGGTGCCCCGCAGAGCGGCCGGCACGTCGTCGTCCACCGCGCAGGTGACGAGCAGCTGACTCGCCCCACCGACCAACTCCGCCAGCCGCTCCCGGCGGCCGGTGTCCAACTCGGCGAACACGTCGTCGAGCACCAGCACCGGCTCGATGCCGTCGGCGCGCAGCAGGTCGTAGCCGGCCAGCCGCAGCGCGAGCGCGAACGACCACGACTCGCCGTGGCTGGCGTACCCCTTGGCGGGCAGCGGCCCGAGGGTCAACGCCAGTTCATCACGGTGCGGGCCGACCAGGGTGGTGCCCCGTTCGATCTCGGCGGAGCGGGACGCGGCCAGGGCGGCGGTCAGTGCCTCCGCCAACGCGGCCCGGTCGGTGGTCGGCTCGGCCAGCTCGATCGAGGGCCGGTAGGCGATGCTCGCCGCGCCCCGACCGGCGGCCACCGCGTCGTACGCCTTGGCGACGTGCGGGGTGAGCGCGGCGACGAGCTCCAGCCGACCGGCGAGCAGCTCCGCGCCGTGCTGAGCCAGGTGCGTGTCCCAGACGGCGAGGGTGCCGAGGTCACCGCCCCGGGACCCGCCGGTCTTGCGAGCCAGGTACGCGGTGCGCAGCAGGGCGTTGCGCTGCTTGACCACCCGCTCGTAGTCGGCCCGCACCCCCGCGTACCTGGGTTGGCGGTTGACCAGCAGGTCGTCCAGGTAACGGCGGCGCTCGGACGGATCACCCCGGACCAGCTCAAGGTCCTCCGGGGCGAAGAGCACGAGTCGCAGCGCGCCGAGCACGTCCCGGGCCCGCCGTGCCGGTGACCGGCCCAGCCGGGCCCGGTTGGCCTTGCCGGGCACGATCTCCAACTCGACCAGGAGTTCCCGCCCGTCGTGGACCACCGCGCAGCGGATCACCGCCGACGCGGCGCCCATCCGGACCAGCGGCGCGTCGGTGGCGACCCGGTGCGAATCCAGGGTCGCCACGTAGCCCAGCGCCTCGACGAGATTGGTCTTGCCGACGCCGTTGGCGCCGGTCAGGACGTTCGCCCCCGGCTGGAGGTCGACGGCCACCCGCTCGTACGAGCGAAAGTCGACCAGTTCCAACCGTTGGACGTACACAGGGTGTGGATACCGCTCAGCGCTTGTGGACGGCGTGGCCACCGAACTGCTGACGCAGCGCGGAGACGGCCTTCATGGCGGGCGAGTCGTCCTGCCGTGACGCGAACCGGGCGAAGAGCGAGGCGGTGATGACGTTCAGCGGCACGGCCAGCCGGACCGCCTCGTCGACCGTCCATCGACCCTCGCCGGTGTCCTCGGTGTAGCCGCTCAACTCGGCCAGCTCCGGGTCCTCGTCCAGTGCCCGGTCCAGCAGGTCGAGCAGCCAGGAGCGGACGACGGTGCCCTCCCGCCAGGACTTGATCACGCCCGGCACGTTGGTCACCAGCTCGGAGGCGGCCATCAGCTCGTAGCCCTCGGCGTAGGCGTGCATCAGGCCGTACTCGATGCCGTTGTGCACCATCTTCGAGTAGTGCCCGGCACCGACGGGGCCCGCGTGCACGAAGCCGAACTCGCCCTCCGGCTTGAGAGCGCTGAAGATCGGCATCAGCCGGTCGACGTGCTCCTGGGCACCGCCGACCATGAGCCCGTAGCCGTTCTGCCGGCCCCAGACGCCGCCGGAGACGCCGACGTCGAGGTAGCCGATGCCCCGCTCGTTGAGCCGCTCTGCCCGGGGCGCGTCGTCGCTGAACCGCGAGTTGCCGCCGTCGATGATGATGTCGCCCTCGCCAAGCACCTCGGCCAGTTCGTCGATCGTCGCATCGGTGACACCGGCGGGCACCATGACCCAGACCGCGCGGGGCGACTCAAGCTTCTCTGCCAGGCCCGCGAGGGTCGTCACGTCGCTGATCTGCGCGTTGTGGTCGAAACCGACAACGTCGTGACCAGCGGCGCGCAGCCGCTCCCGCATGTTGCCGCCCATACGGCCGAGTCCTACAAGGCCGAGCTGCATGTGTTTCTACCTCCGTGGATCTGGGTGTTGCTGGGCGCGATCAGCGAGAGACGCGGATCGGCATGATGAGGTACCGGTACCCCGGAATTACCTCGCCATCCTCGTCGGCGGGAGAGATCACCGCGGGCTTGAAGGCGTCGACGAACGAGAGAACGGCGGTCTGGGAGCCCAGGTTGGCCAGGCCGTCGATGAGGTACTGCGGGTTGAACCCGATGGTCAGCGCGTCGCCGGTGAAGGTGGCCTCCATCGCCTCGCTGGCCCGGGCCTCCTCGGAACCGCCGGCCTCGACCACCAGGCCGTCGGCGCTGAAGCTGAGCAGCACCGGGGTCGTGCGCTCGGCAACAAGTGCGACCCGCTTGACGACCTCGATCAGGGTGCTGACCGGAACCCGGGCCGCGGCGTTGTGGGTGGCCGGGAAGAGCGAACGCACCGGCGGGTAGTTGGCGCCGTCGAGCAGGCGGCTGGTGGTGCGTCGGGTGCCGCCGGCCAGACCGACCATGCCCTCGCCGGCAGCGCCCTGGGCGAGGGCGAGGGTGACCTCGCCGCCCAGCGGGCCGAGAGCCTTGGCGGTGTCGTTCAGGGTGCGGGCGGGCACCAGGGCGTTGATGCTCACGTCGGGGTCGTCCGGCCGCCACTGGATCTCGCGCAGCGCCAGCCGGTAACGGTCGGTGGCGAGCATCGACAGCGTGTTGCCGGACAGCTCGACGCGGACGCCGGTCATCATCGGCAGGGTCTCGTCCCGGCCGGCCGCGATGGCCACCTGGGAGACCGCCGTGGCGAACGCGGCGGCGTCGACAGTGCCGGCGCTCTGCGGCATCTCGGGCAGTGCGGGGTAGTCCTCCACCGGCATGGTGGGCAGGGTGAACCGGGCGCTGCCGCAGACCAGCTCGAGGTGGGCGCCGACCGCGGCGATGTCGACCGGCTTGGCCGGCAGCGCCTTGGTGATCTCGGCGAGCAGGCGACCGGAGACGAGAGCGGCGCCGTCGGCGTCACCCTGCACCTCGACGGTGACCTGGCTGGAGACTTCGTAGTCGAACCCGGAGACCCGCAGGTTGCCGTCGGTGACGCGGAGCATCACCCCGGCCAGCACCGGTACGGATGGCCGGTTGGGCAGGCTCTTCGCGGTCCAGGCCACGGCCTCAGCGAGCGCGTCGCGCTCTACTCGGAACTTCATCAATGCCTCCGCGTCGACGTCAGCGACAACTCTCTCATGCCGACCGCTGCCTACCGTCCCGCCCAACCGTGCGGGTACCCATCGCACCTTAGGGCGCGTAGGCATCGGCTGTGCGCCCGACCCCATGGATCGTGTCGGTGCTGACCGGCTGATCCGGCAGCGTTCGGCCCGATCCACAGAAAGCCCAACGGTGATGATTGGTTTTTGTTCTCTTAGAAGAGATAACTCATCGTCTTCATCGCACCTGTGCAAACTGTGGACAACCCGGGTCTGCGCAGCTCAGAGAGGGTATCCACAGGTGATTTAGCTGTGGAGAACCGGGGGTACAACTGGCTCGCGTGTCCACAGCCCGCTCCGGCCGGCCGGTTGTCCACCGTTGTCCACCGGTTGTCCACCGGTAATCCACCGACTTTCTCCCCAAGCCTGTGGATCACGGTGAAGATCACCATTGCCTTCATCCCCAGAACCTTCAACAGCTCATGCACAGGTGGACCGTCATCGGTGGATAACGTGACCGTTGTCCCCAGGCGTCCACAGCTCCGTACACAGGGTTTCTCCACAGCCTGTGGGTAACCGGCGAAAGACGGACCGTAGTTATCCACCGACGGTGGATGACGAGCTGTGGACAACGAGTGGGCATCGAGGCGGTCACGGCCTCGATGCTGTGGTCTCCACCATGTCGAGAGTCCAGCCGAGGACGAAAAAAAGACCGCCCGGCCGGAGATTCCGGCCGGGCGTGTCCCGAACTGAGTGCCGTCGCAACGGCTGGCGTACGCCTCAGCTGTTCTGCTTGATGCGGTTGGTCAGCTCGGCGATCTGGTTGTAGAGCGAGCGGCGCTCCGCCATCTGCTGACGGATCTTCCGGTCGGCGTGCATGACAGTGGTGTGGTCCCGGCCTCCGAAGGCCTGCCCGATCCGGGGCAGTGACAGCTCGGTCAGCTCCCGACACAGGTACATGGCCACCTGGCGGGCGTTGACGAGCACCCGCGACCGGGACTGACCGCGCAGGTCCTCCAGGCTTACCCCGAAGTAGTCAGCGGTCGAGGCCATGATCTGGTCGGCGTTGATCTCCGGCCCGGCGCCGTCGGGCATGAAGTCCCGAAGCACCTCCTCGGCCAGGGACAGCTCGACGGTCGACCGGGTCAGGCTGGCGAACGCCGTCACCCGGATCAGCGCCCCCTCCAGTTCCCGGATCGAGTTCGACACCCGGGACGCGATGAACTCCAACACGTCCGGCGGGGCGTACATCCGCTCCTGCGCCGCCTTCTTCTGCAGGATCGCGATCCGCGTCTCCAGGTCCGGCGGCTGGATGTCGGCCAGCAGACCCCACTCGAACCGGGTTCGCATCCGGTCCTCGAGGGTGGCGAGCTGCCGCGGCGACCGGTCGGAGGTGATCACGATCTGCTTGTTGGCGTTGTGCAGCGTGTTGAAGGTGTGGAAGAACTCCTCCTGGGTGCGCTCGCGGTTCTCCAGGAACTGGATGTCGTCGATCAGCAGGATGTCGACGTCGCGGTAGCGCCGCTGGAACGCACTGGTCTTGTCGTCCCGGAGCGAGTTGATGAAGTCGTTGGTGAACTCCTCGGTCGAGACGTACCGGACCGAGCGGGCGTTGCCGAGCGTCGTGGCGTAGTGCCCGATGGCATGCAGCAGGTGGGTCTTGCCCAGGCCGGAGTGACCGTAGATGAACAGCGGGTTGTACGCCTTCGCAGGCGACTCCGCCACCGCCACGCTCGCCGCGTGCGCGAACCGGTTGGACGAGCCGATGACGAACGTCTCGAACATGTACTTCGGGTTGAGCCGGTTGCCGCCGGTGTCGGCGCCGGGCAGCCGGCGGTCGTCGCGGCCACCCGCGCGATGGTCCACACCGCTGCGGCCCGGGCCGCTGTCCGTTCCGCTGTCCCGGGGCAGCGCGCGGATCACGTGCTGGTCGCGCGGCGACGCCGAGTCTTCCCGGTAGCGGGGCTCGTAGGGCCGGGTGTCCGGGCCCGGCTGATCCAGGCGGCCGGTCTGCTCGTCGTAGCCGCGCCGGTCCGCTCCAGGTCGGGGCGACCGCATCGGCTCCGCGAAGGAGGCACTGAACAGCGCCTCCTGCCCGTCCCTGCTGGCGGGGATCATCCCGGGACGATGCGCGTCGACGCTCGGCGCGAGCGGCGGACCCGCAGGTGCGGGTGGCGCGGCCGGCTCAGGCGTACGCGGCGCGTGTGACTGCTCAGGGATCAGGGCATCGGCATGCGTCCGAGCGCCCTGGTCGTCGTCGAAGGATGCGGCAGCCTGACCCTCGACGTCGAACGGGCTGGCTTCCGGAGCGCTGCGGTAGACAGTGCCGGCGGGTCGGCCCGTGGCGTCCTCGGCGACCCGAACGGTGACCGCCACCTGGATCGGCCGGCCGAGCCGGCGGGTCAGCGCCTCGGTGATCGCCGGGCGCAGCCGGGACTCGATCACGTCGCGGGTGAACGCGTCCGGGACAGAGAGCAGCGCGGTGTCCTCGACGATCGCCCGCAGCCGGGTCAGCCGGAGATAGGCACGCTGCTGGGCGGAGATGATCTCGTCGGCCAGCTCGTCGGTCGCCGCTAACCACACTGCGGCAAGGTCGGTCGTACCGGCCACCGTCGTGCCACCCCCTCGCCTCTGCTCCCGGCCGCCGCTGTCTGCCAGCCGGCCGTCCCGGGCCCGCCGCGTTCGCGGGTGGAACAACACCCACCTGACGGTCGACCGGTGGTCATCCACAAGTTATCCACAGCCTGTGTACCGACCGATTGTGGCCGCCCGCCGGACGCGGGTGGGACCTGCCCCTGCCTGAACGGGCGCTGAAGCGGGTTCACCGTGCCGAACGATTCACTGCCTTGTCCGGTCTTGCCTGTGCGACGACCGGAGCTTCCGACGCTCACCGCAATCGGGCACGGTAACAGCGTTGTCCCTGCGCCATCAACCGGCGACGCGGCGGCACCCTTCTCGGCATCAGCGAAAACCGCCCTTCGGCCCGGGCGCGTCCCGTTGGCCGCTCCTCGGGGTGTTTGACGGTCATTGCACCCCTGCGTAGGCTGGAACGGTTGCTTTCTCGCCCTCTGCTAGGGTGATGGGTGCTTGCTGTCCGCGGTCGCATCCCCCGCACCGCCGAGGTTCCGCTCCGCCGGACAGCACCGATCGTGGGCCACCGTCGAGGTGGCCTGGACCACCACACGACCCCGGCGATCCCGTCGCACGGGGCGCGTACGAAAACGGAGAGCCTGACGTGAGCAAGCGCACCTACCAGCCGAACAACCGCCGGCGCGCGAAGACCCACGGCTTCCGGCTGCGCATGCGCACCCGTGCCGGCCGTGCCATCCTCTCGAGCCGTCGCGCCAAGGGTCGCACCACCCTGTCGGCCTGAGCCGACCGGGCCGGTCCAGGGAACGTGGGCAGTCGTGCTGGCCGCCGCGCAGCGACTGCGGCGCAGCACTGACTTCGCCGCAGCGGTCCGTGGTGGCCGGCGCGCCGGCCGTGGCACCGTCGTGGTCCACCTGACCATGCCGGTGAGCGCCGACCCGAGCACACCGACCTCGTCGCAGCCGGTGCGGGACAACAGTGCGGAGCAGTCCTCCGCGCCGTCCCGCGCCGGCTTCGTCGTGTCCAAGGCCGTCGGCAACGCGGTGACCCGCAACAAGGTCCAGCGCCGACTACGGGAGCTGGTCCGAGAGCGGCTCGCCGCTCTGCCCGAGGGCAGCACCCTGGTCGTCCGAGCGTTGCCCGCCGCGGCCGAGGCGTCGTACCCCCGACTCGCCACCGACCTGGACGCCGCCCTCGCGGTTGCCCGGTCGTCCCGAGAGCGGCGGTCCCGATGAGTGCCGACCCGACCACCCCGCGCCCCACGTCAACCGGTGCCAGGGTGCTGATCGCACCCATCATCGCGTACCGTCGGTGGATAAGTCCGGCACTGCCGGCCCGCTGTCGGTTCTACCCGTCGTGCAGTGCGTACGCCCAGGAGGCGGTGGCCCGGCACGGTGCCCTCCGGGGAGCCGCGCTCGCGGTCCGGCGGCTGTTGCGCTGCCACCCCTTCCACCCTGGTGGACATGACCCGGTGCCGGAGCCGGGCGGTCGCCGCCGCGCCGATGTGACTGGAGCCTGAGAATTGTTCAGTCTTGACTGGATCTACTATGCGATTTCGTGGATCCTGCTGACCTGGCACTCTGCCTGGGACGCCATCGGGGTGCCGGTCGGCGCGGTCATCGGCACCAACTTCGCCTGGATCCTGTCCATCGTCTTCCTGGTGGTCACCGTCCGGGTGATCCTGTTCCCCGTCTTCGTCAAACAGATCAAGTCGCAGCGGGCGATGCAGGCGCTCCAGCCCAAGGTCAAGGAGCTTCAGGAGAAGCACAAGGGTGACCGGGAGACGCTCCAGAAAGAAATGATGGAGCTGTACAAGAAGGAGAAGGCCAACCCGCTGATGGGTTGCCTTCCGATGTTCCTTCAGATCCCGGTCTTCCTCGGCCTCTTCCACGTGCTGCGCCGCCTCGACCCGGACAAGCAGAGCAAGACCCTCTACGGCTGGACCGTCGACCAGTTCCAGAGCGCCTCGGAGGCGAAGCTCTTCACCGCCCCGATCGCCGGCAAGTTCGGCTCCACCGCGGACGAGCTGGCCAGCCTCGGCGCCAACGGCACCACCGTGAAGATCATTGCTGGTGTCCTGGTCCTGGTCATGATCGCGACCACCTACCTGACCAGCCGTCAGATGATCCTCAAGACCGGCTGGGCCGAGGACCCGCAGCAGCGGATGATCCAGCGCCTGATGCTCTACGGCATCCCCGCGTCACTGCTGATCTCCGGCGCGATCTTCCCGATCGGCGTGATCATCTACTGGGTCACCAATAACCTCTTCACCCTCGGCCAGCAGCAGTGGGTGCTGCGGAAGTTCCCGCCGCCGGTGACCGCCAAGAAGGCCGTGGCCCCCGCTGCCAGCCGTAACCCGGTGCAGCCCGCCAAGACCGGCGGCCTGTTCGGCCGTGGCAAGTCGGCTCCGCCGGCGCCGGTCAAGGCCACCGCGCCCAAGGTGGCCGGGCCGAAGCCGGGTGCCAAGCCGACGAACAACCCGAAGAAGAACCGCCCCGCCAAGCGGCAGGGCTGACCTCTGCGGGCCGCCGCCAGGTGACTGGTGGCGGCCCGTTCCGCACTGTGCAGCCGCCGTGAGGCCGGCGCCGGGCGGAACCGACCGCGCACCGCGCGGCCACGGGCGACACTGCCCGTACAGACGTGCCTGTGGGCACCGGCGACCTCCCGCCGGCCCCGGGAAACCAGTCGGACCCGACGGTCCGGCCGAGCGAGTACGGAGATGAGACCGTGACCGAGACCAGCATCCCCCGCGCCGAGCAGTCCCTGGACGAGGAGGAGACCGCAACGCTCGCGGTGAACGGCGACGACACCGAGGACGACGAGACCGAGGACGACGAGACCGAGGACGACGAGACCGAGGCGGACGACGACACCGACACCGCCGCTACCGGCGGTCGGACCAAGAAGGCCGTCGGCGAGGGCGACCTGTTCCGGCAGAGCGAGATCGCCGCCGACTACGTCGAGGGGCTGCTCGACATCCTCGACTACGACGGCGACATCGACGAGTTGGTCGCCGCGGGCCGCCCCATGGTCGAGGTGGTCGGCGAGCGGCTGCAAAATCTGGTCGGCCAGCGCGGGGCGACCCTGGAGGCCCTCCAGGAGCTCACCCGCCTCGCCGTCTTCCGGCAGACCGGGACGCCGAGCCGCCTGCTGCTCGACGTCGGCGGCTACCGGGCGAACCGTCGCAAGGAACTCGCCGCGGTCGCCAAGAACGCCGTCGAGAAGGTCAAGGAGCACGGCGAGCCGGTCCGGTTGGACGCGATGTCCGCGTTCGAGCGCAAGTGCGTGCACGACGTCGTCAACGCCATGTCCGGCGTGGCGAGCGAGTCCGAGGGTGTGGAGCCGAACCGGCGCATCGTCGTACGGCCGGCGGACTGACCGGGTGACCCACGACGACATCACGGCCGACACCGTGACCGGCCCGGGCGGCACGCCGCCCGGGCCGTCCGCTGTCCAGCCCGCCGACGCTGAATCGACCCGACCCGACACCGCCCCGTCGCCAGCGGACGCGGCTCTGCCGCCCGAGCTGGCACCGGCCGCACTGACCCTCTTCGGGGACCGTCTCGACCTGGCCGCCGCGTACGCCGAACTGTTGGCCACCGACGGCGTCGTCCGCGGTCTGATCGGCCCCCGGGAGGCACCCCGGATCTGGGATCGGCACATGCTCAACTGTGCGGCGGTCGCCGAGCGGATCCCGTCCGGCGCGACCGTGCTCGACGTCGGCTCCGGCGCCGGCCTGCCGGGTCTGGTCCTCGCCATCGCCCGTCCCGACCTCACTGTCACCCTGATCGAGCCGCTCTCCCGACGAACCTCGTTCCTGATCGAGGTCGTCGAGCGACTCGGCCTGGCGAAGTCGGTGCGGGTTTTCCGGGGTCGGGCGGACGAGGCAGCCAGCGGATCGAGTGGCCGGGACCCGATCAGCGGAGACGTGGTGACCGCCCGTGCGGTCGCGCCACTGGACCGGCTGGCGGGCTGGAGCCTTCCCCTGGCGGTCCGCGGCGGCCGGCTGCTGGCACTCAAGGGGTCGTCCGCCGCAGCGGAGATCGAAGAGCACGCCGAGGTGGTGGCGCGACTCGGTGGTGGAGAGCCGACCGTGCAGCTGTGCGGCGTCGGGGTCATCGATCCGCCGACCACCGTGGTGGAGATCGTGCGCGAGCGAATGGTCGGCCCGGCTCGCCCGGCGGCCAGCAAACGCTCGCGGGCCGGTCGTTCCCGCCGACGCTGACACTTTGCGCCATCGGGCTTCCGGCTGGCGGGTTGCCTCGTTGTACCGGTACGGATGGACGAGGAGATGACAACCCGACGTGGACCGGTCGCGCCCGTCCGCCGTAGGCTGACCGCGCGTCGATAGTGTGGAGCGAGCGGTGGACGTCGCGGGTCTCCGATCGCTCCCGAGGGCCGTACGCTCCGGGATGCGAGCGTGGTGTGGCCAAAGTTGACCGGGGCGCGGACCGACCATCCGAAGCGGGCAGGGATGACAGGTGCATGACGACGGCAGGTACGACGATCCACGCGTGACCGGGTCAACCAGCGATCCCGTTTCACGTGAAACCGACTACCCGAGCTGGTCGCCCGGCGCGACCGGGTCACCGACCGGTCCAACGGACGGCGATGCGCCGGCAGCATCCGAGCAGTCCCCGGGCTCGGGGCAACCGGAGGGCGCGGCCGTCCCGGATCCGGCGAGTGTTCGTCGCACGCCGGAGGGGTTGAGCCGACCGGTCAACGCCGCCGAGGTGCGGTCGACCTCGGGTCGCCGCAACACCGCCGCGGCGGTTCGTTTCGAGCCCGCGGTTCCGCACCAGCCCACCGCCGCAGTCGTTCGGGATGCCGCACCTGCGGTTGCCGAAGCACCGGTGGCTTCGACCGAGTCGTTGGCCGCCGTGGCGGCCGACCCCACGTACGTTTCACGTGAAACCCCGACGCGCGAAGAGGATGACCCACCGTTGGCTATGGAGGCGATGCGCGCCGTGCAGATCCTGAATCCCAGTGGCGAGGTGACCATGCCTCGACCGGACCGGACCCGGGTCATGTGCGTCGCCAACCAGAAGGGCGGCGTGGGTAAGACCACCACCACCGTCAACCTTGCGGTGGCGCTCGCCCTGCACGGCAACCGGGTGCTCGTGGTGGACCTCGACCCGCAGGGCAATGCCTCGACCGGGCTCAACGTCCCGCACCACACCGGCATCCCGGACGTCTACGACTGCCTGATCAACAGCGTTCCGCTGGCCGAGGTGGCGCAGGCGGTCGAGGGCATCCCCAACCTCTGGTGCGTCCCCGCGACCATCGACCTGGCCGGCGCGGAGATCGAGCTGGTCTCCGTGGTCGCTCGGGAGTCGCGGTTGGACCGCGCGATCGCGGCCTACCCGGGCGAGTTCGACTACGTCTTCATCGACTGCCCGCCCTCGCTCGGTCTGCTGACGGTCAACGCTCTGGTGGCCGCGCAGGAGGTGCTGATTCCGATCCAGTGCGAGTACTACGCACTGGAAGGGCTCAACCAGCTGATCAACAACATCAACCTGGTACGCCAGCACCTCAACCCGAAACTCGACGTCTCCACCATCCTGCTGACGATGTACGACCGCCGTACCCGGCTGGCCGACGCCGTCGAGCAGGACGTCCGGAACCACTTCGGCGACAAGGTCCTCCAGGCGGTCATCCCCCGCAACGTCCGCGTCTCGGAGGCACCGAGCTACGGCCAGTCGGTGATGACCTACGATCCCGGTTCGCGGGGAGCGACGAGCTACTTCGAAGCCGCCCAAGAGATCGCGGAACGAGGCGTCAAGGAGCCGGTGGGCCGGAATGCGTAGTGAGGATGAGTCGCTGGGAGGCGTGGCATGAAGAACCGTCCTCGGGGCGGTCTGGGTAGGGGCCTGGGGGCACTGATCCCGACCGGGCCGGCGCCGGCTGCCGCTGGCACCGCCACGGCCGAACCGGAGAACGAGTACGTGGACGACACGGGCACCGAGGCAGTCGCCGCGGCTCCCGTCGGGGCGCCGGTCCGCGAGCCGGAGCCCGTGCTCAGTCCGGTGCCGGGTGCACGGTTCGCCGAGATCCCGGTCGACGCGATCCTGCCCAACCCGAAGCAGCCCCGCCAGGTCTTCGACGAGGAGGCTCTGGAGGAGCTCAAGACCTCGATCCTGGAGGTCGGCTTCCTCCAGCCGATCGTCGTCCGGCAGCTCGACGACGAAAAGTACGAGCTGGTTATGGGCGAGCGACGCTGGCGCGCCGCTCAGGCGGTGGGGCGGGAGAACATCCCGGCAATCGTCCGGGACACCCGGGACGACGCCATGCTCCGCGACGCCCTGCTGGAGAACATCCACCGGGCGAACCTGAACCCTCTGGAAGAGGCCGCCGCCTACCAGCAACTGCTGGAGGAGTTCGGTGCCACCCACGAGGAGCTGGCACGCCGGATCGGCCGGAGTCGCCCACAGATCTCCAACACGATCCGACTGTTGAACCTGCCGGCGCAGGTGCAGCGCCGAGTGGCCGCAGGGATCCTGTCGGCCGGTCACGCCCGCGCCCTGCTGAGCCTCGACGGTGCAGAGGCACAGGAACAGTTGGCCTTGCGGATCGTGGCCGAGGGCCTGTCGGTCAGGGCGACCGAGGAGATCGTTGCCCTCACGCTGAACGACGGGCCGGCGAAGGGGCAGGCCGCGAAGCGCCGGCCGAAGGCGCACGCGCCGGCCCTGACCGATCTCGCCGACCGACTGTCCGACCGGTTCGACACCCGGGTGAAGGTGGACATCGGGCGGAGCAAGGGCAAGATCACGATCGAGTTCGCGACCGTGGACGACCTGGAGCGGATCGTCGGGATCATCGGAGTGCAGCAGGAGGAGAGCGAGGGCTGAGTCCTCCCTACTCGCCAACGGCCGCGCTACCCCTCAGGGGTGTGCGGCCGTTCCGTATCCCGCTCGCCACGTTTCACGTGAAACGGCCGCCGTTTCACGCCCTACCGATTGGCGGCCCTGCGGCGTGACTCGAACGCCTACGGCTCGCTCAGCCCGAGCGGCGCGCCGGCGCACCACCGAACCGCTGCGCCGGCCGACGTCAGCCGGTGGGCGAAGGCTTGAGGCTCTGTTTCACGTGAAACGGGAGGGGCCGCGGATGGCCGACGCCCCCGACTGCACCTGATCCGTTTGGAGCACGGCTCGGCCGCCGAGATGCGGAATCGGACGCCAGTCCTCACCCGGCCCGCTAGTAGATGCTCATGGAGTGCCCTGTGCGCCGCTCAGTTGCTCGCTGCCGCGTCGTGTGCCGCAGAGGGTGGTTGTGATCGACCGGAGCGCCGGACGCTCTTCTCAGGGCACGTGAGCATCAGGAGGCGGTGGTCGGCGGCGGTCCGTTACGACCTGGACCGCACCGGCCGGCAGCGATGGCGGGAGCCCGCAGCAAAAGCGGCAGCCCACCTCACCGCCTGCCGTCGCCCGTCGTCGTATCGCGGCCTCGGTCTGCGCGCCTCGGTCTGCGCCTGTCCCGACCTGTCCACCTCGCGACGCCCCGCCCTTGGTCGTGCTGACCGCGCCCCTCGTCGCGCTGTCCGCCGTCGTTGTGCCCGCGCCCCTCGTCGTGCTGCCCGCCCTTGCGTTGTCCGTCGACCCTGCACCGTTGGGGGCCTTGCCGTGTGACCGTCCCGCTCGGCTGGCACCTCGACAGGCGGCCGTCCGACGCCCTGTTCTCGTCTCACAGTGCACGCCACCTGGCTGCGCCTTGCGCGTGGTGAACGGCGTCGCTCGGTCCGGAGTGGGTAGGCAGCCCGGCCCCTCTGGCAGCCGGCAATCCGCAGGCATGGGTGTCCTGTGGAAACCCCCCGAGGACTGAGCCCGGCGGAAATCCACACGCCTGAGGGAGCGGTTCGATCCAGGACCCCGTCGGCGCCCCCGGCAGGGCGACCTTCTCCCGCTGGAGCGGCGTTCAAAGCTCCAGCGCAACCGAGTCGAACGGCAACGCCCCGATGCCGTCTGCGAACCGTCGCCAACGCCCCCGCAGGCAGTTCGCGGACAACGACCGACGGCCCGAAAAGTTATCCACACCCTTTGTCCACAGGCACCCCCTGTTTCACGTGAAACAGCGCGTGGGAGCGGGTGCGAGCCTGTGGATGACGGCCTGTGTTGAGGATCTCGGCAGCCTGTGGATATCGCTTCACGGCGCAGCGGTGACACCGTGTACCCGGTCGACGACGGGCACTGATTCGGCAGGCCCGGACCGATCATTCAGGTAGGGACAGCGGTGCCAGACTCGGTTAGGGTCAGCGTCGTGCACGACACCCCTCCCTCAGTCCCGGACTTCACCCAGTGGCCGTCGTTCCCCTTCGAGGGCGACCTCCACGTGAAGCAACTCGATGATCCGGTCCCGGTCGAACCGCCCCGGAAGGGCGAGGGTCTCCGGGAATGCACCGCCTGCAACGCACCCGACGATGCCTACATCTGGGTGGGAGAGCGCTGGCGGGTACGCGCCATGGACCGGCCCACCGGGCTTCCCATGGTGCTCATCCTGGAATCGCGGACACACCTCGACCTCGGCGATCTGCCGAACCTGCTCGCCGCCGAGCTGGGCGTGATGACCGTTCGTCTGGAGCGGGCAATCCGGTCCCTCGACGGGGTGGCGCGAGTCCACGTCAACCGGTGGGGAGACGGCTCGGCCCACCTGCACATGTGGTTCCTCGCTCGGCCGTACGGTCGCCTCCAGCTGCGGGGCACCTTCCTGTCACTGTGGGACTCGATCCTGCCGCCGATCTCCGAGGCGCAGTGGCGGGAGAATCTGGCGCTCGTCGCCGCCTGGCTCGCCGAGTTTGGCGGTCGCCCACTCGCCGAGCCGCCCCGCATCCAGTGGCAGGCACCGTCCAGCCTCCTGGCTCAGTCCGAAGCTGCGGATGCCGCTGCTGCCGATGCCGCAGCGGCGGCTGCTGCTGCCTCGGTCATCGAGGCGGCGGAGGAGATCCCCGAACCAGCGGGCTCCACTTCCGGCGTCGATCCGACCGACGGCGACACGGCACCCTCAGCGGATCCTGTGGACGGGGACGCCGACGCCGGGTCCACGGTCGCCGACACCGCTCCGACGAGCGAAACTGCCAGCCCGGCACGAGCCGGCAACGCGGGGAGCAGCGCGCCCGCCGGCAGGACATCGTCCGGCGCCTCAACGTCCGGCACGACACCATCTGGCGTCTCGGAGTCCGGCGCACCCACGTCCGGCGTCGCCGGCGCGGTGCCCGCCAACGGACCCGCGATTCTCCGGGGAGCCGCAGTCCGGAACGATCCGGAGGGCGAGGCTCCTGACAAGGCCACCGCCGGCGCGCTGGATGAGGCACCCCGCAGGGCCGCCCCGAACAGCGACGCCTAGAGCGTCGGTGCCCCGGGGCGCAAGGTTGACGACACGCGCGCCGGGCGGAAACCGGTTGCTTGGTGACCGGCGGTTTTGAGTAGTGTTTGCGCCATGTCGAGCCCTGAGGCATCCAAGGTGGGGGCTTTCGGTCACGCCGTCAGCCCCCTGAACCACTGAGTTCATAGTCCGCTTCCCAGCAGCCTTCGCTGCATGGGGATTTGCGCGCACCCTTGGGCGCTGGCCGCGGTGACGAGACGTCTCCTCGTTCTCTCTCACCTCGGAGTTCTTGATGCCTCTGCCGCTGTACCTGCTTGCCGTGGCGGTCTTCGCCATGGGCACCTCGGAGTTCATGCTTGCCGGCCTGGTGCCGGACATCGCCGCGAGCCTCGACGTGTCGGTCGGGGCTGCCGGGCTTCTGACTTCGGCGTTCGCACTCGGGATGATCTTCGGAGCGCCGCTGATGGCGGCGCTTGCGCGCTGGTGGCCTGTCCGGGCCAGCCTGCTGTGCTTCGTGCTGGTTTTTGCCGTGGCCCACGTCGTAGGCGCTCTCACGACGAGCTTCGCGGTTCTGCTCATCACCCGGGTGATCGCTGCCCTGGCCAACGCGGGCTTCCTTGCTGTGGCACTGAGCGCGGCGGCCACGCTCGTCGCATCTGACCAGAAAGGGCGTGCGCTGGCGGTGCTGCTCTCGGGTACGACGGTGGCCACCATCGCTGGAGTTCCCGGCGGCGCAATCCTCGGCACGGTCCTCAGCTGGCGGGCAACCTTCTGGGCGATCGCACTGCTCTGCCTTCCCGCTGCCTTCGGTGTCATGAAGGGCATCCCGGCCCGTGTCGGAAAGACCTCTCGGGACTCTCCGGCTGGCTCGTCTCTTCGGAACGAGATCGCCCAGCTCGCGATGCCCAGGCTGGTCCTGGTCATGTTGCTCGGTGCCCTCGTCAACGCGGCCACCTTCGCCACATTCACCTTCCTGGCACCGATCGTGACTGACACCGCCGGCCTGGGCGAGCTGTGGGTCTCGGTCGTGCTGGTGCTCTTTGGTGTTGGGTCCTTCCTCGGCGTCACCCTCGCGGGACGGCTCTCCGATCAGCGTCCCGGCCTCGTGATCGCAGTCGGTGGCCCGTTGCTGTTGCTCGGCTGGTTCGCGTTGGCGACCCTGGCTGCCCAGCCGGTGGCGCTTCTGCTCCTCGTGTTCGTGCAGGGCACGCTTTCCTTCGCGTTGGGCAGCACCCTGATCGCCAGGGTCCTCTATGAGGCAGCAGGAGCCCCCACCATGGGAGGTTCGTATGCGACCGCGGCGCTCAACATCGGTGCCGCTGGCGGCCCTGCCGTTGCTGCAGCGACGCTCGGGGCCAACGCCAACGACCTTGGCCCGGCGTGGGTCAGCGGCCTCCTGGTTACGGTCGCACTGCTCATCGCCCTGCCGCTGCGGCGGTACATCGCACCCCGCGTCGGCCAGGCGATTCGATGACCCACGCGAACGCCTCGACAGGGGGTGTCTGAGGTGAGCAGATCAGGAAGTGGTGAGGCGAGCCGCTGCCCGGGTGACCAGCGTGCCGAGGAGTCGGCCGAAGTCCAACCCCGCCGCCTGCACGGCGAGCGGCAGCAGTGACGTCTCGGTCATGCCCGGCGAGACGTTGACCTCCAGCACGTGCGGCTGACCCGAGGCGTCCACGATCACGTCGACGCGGGAGAGGTCCCGCAGGCCGAGTGCGGTGTGCGCGGCGAGGGCCACGTCGGCGACCGTGGCGGCCACCTCCGGGTCCAGCCGGGCCGGCGCGTGCCAGGTGGTCCGGCCGGCCGTGTAGCGGGCGGCGTAGTCGTAGACGCCGTTACGCGGCACGATCTCCACCGGCGGCAACGCCTGCGGTCCGTCGCCGAGGTCGACAACGGAGACCGCCACGTCCATGCCGGGCACGTACCGCTCGACGAGCGCCGTGGAGTCGTACGCGAAGCAGCCGACCATCGCCGCGGGCAGCGCCGCCGCGTCGCGGACCACCGCGCCACCCAGCCCCGACCCGCCCTGGGCGGGCTTGACCATCAGGGGCAGGCCCAGCCGGTCGACGATCCGGTCCAGTACGGCGACCGCGCCCAGCTCGGAGAAGCGATCGTGCGGCAGGGCCACCCAGTCCGGGGTGGGGATGCCGGCCTCGCGAAGCACGGCCTTGGCCGAGGGCTTGTCCCAGGCGACCCGGGAGGCGCGGGCATCGCAGCCGACGTACGGGATGTCGCACAGGTCCAGCACCCCGCGCAGCGAGCCGTCCTCGCCGGTGGCGCCGTGCAGTGCGATCACCACCGCGTCCGGTGGGTCGGCGGCCAGTGCGGGGAGCAGCGCCACGTCGGCGTCGCGCAGCTCGGCCTCCACCCCAACGGCGCGCAGCGCGTCGAGCACCCGGCGACCGGAGCGCAGTGACACGTCCCGCTCGTAGGAGAGCCCACCCGCGAGCACCACGACGCGTAGGTCGGGCGAGGCGGCGGAATCGGTCACGAGGAGGCGCTCAACGGCGGTCGTACCCATGCCGGCATCATGCCAAGTCGGGCCCTGGCACGTCGGAGCCGGCCTGGCCGCGTCGGCCGGCGGCACCGCCCACGGCACCGAAGACGCGGCGCATCGCGATCTCCTGCTCCATCACACCGGACAGCCGGCGGACGCCCTCGCGGATCCGTTCCGGTGGCGGGAAGCTGAAGTTGAGCCGCATCGCGCCGGTGCCGGTGCCGTCGGCGTAGAAGCCGGTGCCGGGCACGTAGGCGACCCGGGCGGCGACCGCTCGCGGCATCATGGCCTTGGAATCGAGCCCCTCGGGCAGGGTGGCCCACACGAAGAGACCGCCGGCCGGCGTGGTCCAGCTGGTGCCCTCGGGCATCAGGTCGGTCATCGCGTCGAGCAGGGCGTCCCGGCGCTCCCGGTAGACCTCGCGGTAGACCTTGAGCTGCTGCCGCCAGGGCATCGTGCCCAGGTAGGTGGAGACGGCGGCCTGGGCGAAACCGCTGGGGCAGAGGATCTGGGCCTCGCTGGCGATGACCAGCTTGTCGCGGACCGCGTGCGGCGCCAGGATCCAACCGACCCGCAGCCCGGGCGCGAAGGTCTTGGAGAAGGTGCTGAGGTAGAAGACCCCGTCCCGGCGGCGGGCCCGCAGGGGCGCGGGGGCCTCACCCTCGAAACCCAACTGACCGTACGGGTCGTCCTCGACGACGAGCAGGCCGGCGCGCTCACAGATGTCGAGGACCCGTTCCCGGCGTTCCTCGCTGAGCGTCACGCCGGTCGGGTTCTGGTAGGTGGGGATCGTGTAGAGGAACTTCACCCGACGCCCGGCGCGGGCGAGGTCGGCGATGGCCGCCTCCAGCGCCTCCGGGACGAGCCCGTCCTCATCCATCGGTACGTGCACGACCTGCGCCTGGGCGGCCTGGAAGACGCCGAGAGCACCGACGTACGTCGGACCCTCGGCCAGCACCACGTCACCGGGGTCGAGGAAGAGCCGGGCCACCAGGTCCAGGGCCTGCTGCCCGCCCACGGTGACGACGACGTCCTCGGGAGAGGCGCCGCACGCGGCGTCGATCCCGGAGAGCGACATCACCTCGCAGATGCGCTCGCGCAGCTCAAGGGTGCCCTGACCGATGCCGTACTGGAGGGTGGTCACGCCGTGCTCCGAGCCGAGCCGGCCGAGCATCTCACCGACAGCGTCCAGCGGAAGGGCGGCGATGTACGGTGCGCCGCCAGCGAGCGAGACGACCTCCGGACGGCTGGCGACCGCGAACAGTGCTCGGATCTCCGAGGCGGTCATCCCGCGTACCCGCCGGGCGTACCGGTCGGTGTAGTCGTCGAGTGTCGTGCCGGTCATGACCTCACCTCGATCGCTGCTCGGGTGGCTCCCGCCCCGGGTACCCCACAAGCCGCTGACCATGGCGGTGGGACACCGATTGTCGATCCTAGTCCGCCGAGGCCGCCCCGCGACCGTGCCGAGACGGATCGACCACATGGCGGACCGTGTCCGGCGTCCCCGGTGGGGTGGGCATCTGCGCGTCCCCTCCCGCATGTCCGATCGTCGGCGTACGATCGCTCGTCGGGGGCAGGAAGGCGGCGCTGTCGTTCCATGCCGGTCTCACCACCGAGCCTATTGTGGGGATGCTCCATATGTCGCGACGTCTGGTCAGCCTGACCCTCGACACGTTGGAAGACCTCCCGCGCCCGTGCCGGCAGTGCGTCTACTGGGAGCTCGATCCGGTCTCCGCGGAGCGCGCCTGCGCCGCTGGCGATCCGGGCCTGGAGAAGGAGGCGTGGGTCTCCCAGACGCTGCTGGAGTGGGGCTCCTGCGGCAAGCTCGCGTACGTCGACGGCATGCCGGCCGGCTTCGTGATGTACGCCCCACCCGCCTACGTGCCCCGCTCGATGGCGTTCCCGACCTCGCCGGTCTCCGCCGACGCGGCACTGCTGATGACGGCCAACGTGGTCGCCGCGTTCGCCGGTGGCGGGTTGGGCCGGATGTTGGTGCAGGGCGTCGCCCGGGACCTGACCAAGCGGGGGATCAAGGCAATCGAGGCGTTCGGCGACGCCAAGTTCGGCGACACGGACGACCCCTCGGGTGGCTGCGTGGCGCCGGTCGACTTCTTCCTCTCGGTGGGGTTCAAGACCGTACGTCCGCATCCGCGTTTCCCCCGGCTGCGCCTTGAGCTGCGTACGGCGCTGAGCTGGAAGTCCGACGTCGAGTACGCGCTGGAGAAGTTGCTCGGCTCGATGAGCCCGGAGACGCTGCTCCGCCCGGTCCGTCCCGCCCCGGCCACCCGTTCCACCAACGGCTGACCGCCGGGCTCGCGCGCGACGACCGCACTCAGGCTGAGGGTCAGTCGACCACGGTGCCGGCGGCCACGACGGCCCGCAGTTCGCTGACGTCCAGCGAGCCGGTCGGAACGTCCCGTTCGATCGGGTAGTACATCCGCTGCACGGCAGCCACGATCGCCTCCACCACACGGTCCCGGAACCGGGGGTCGACCAGTTGGGCGCGGTCCGTGGGCGAGGTGAGGTAGCCGACCTCGACCCGGACGGCGGGCATCCGGGTCAGTCGCAGCAGGTCCCACGTCTTGGCGTGGGTACGGCAGTCCCGCAGCCCGGCCCGGGCGACGATCTCCCGCTGCACGAGCCCGGCCAGACGCTCACCGGTCGCCGAGGTCACCCCGTTGTCGGTGCCGTAGTGGTAGGTCGCGACGCCCTCCGCATCCGGGTTGGCGTGGCCGTCCAGGTGCAGCGAGATGAACACGTCGGCGCCGAGCGAATTGGCCAGCTCGGCCCGGTCGGTGTCCGGCAGACAACGGTCCGGCGACGGCCCCCGGGTGAGCTGCACCCGCACCCCGGACGCGGCGAGCCGCCCCTCCAACCGGCTGGCGAGGTCGTGCACCAGATCGGCCTCCGTCCAGCGCAGCGGCCCGTCGGGCACCACCATCCCGGGGTCGGTCCCACCGTGCCCCGGGTCGATGACCACCGTCTTGCCGACCAGCGCCGGCCCGGACTGCCGGATCGCGTCAGACTCGCGTAGCCACTGCGGTCGGCCACCGACCACCTTGCGGCCGATCCGGCGCAGCGCGTTCATGGTGTGCGGGCCGCAGGAGCCGTCGGGGGTGAGACCGACCTCGCGCTGGAACTGGGCCACAGCGCGGGACGTCCGGACGCCGTAGATGGCGTCCGCGCGGCCCACGTCGTACCCCATCTCCAGCAGTCGCTCCTGCAGTGACCGGACGTCCTCGCCGGTGAGCGGCTCGGGGACCGCGTGGTAGAGGGTGCGGGCGCCGAGCCGCCAGCGGGCGGCGTCCAGGGCGCGCCAGGTCTCCGCCCCGACCCGGCCGTCCACGCTGAGCCCTCGGGACTGCTGGAACGCCCGGACGGCCCGCTCGGTGTCCAGGTCGAACTCGTCGGCGTGCGGCCCGGCTGCGGCGAGCAGGTCGAGGCCGATCAGGATGGTACGAATCTCCGTGACCGCGGGTCCCCGGTCACCGGGTCGGATCGGACGCACGCACGACCCCCTCTGCACGACGCTGGCTGGCCGGGCGGCCCAGGCTTGAGGCTATGCGTTCCGGGGCGGTGAGGTGGCTGGGGCCAGGAAAAACGTCGCCGGTGCGGCCCGGAGACAACGAAACCCCGCACCCGGCGAGCGGGTACGGGGTCCGGTTGGTGTTTCTGCTGGTCAGAGGGCCGATTCGATGAGCTTGACCAGCTCACCCTTCGGCTTGGCGCCCGCGATCGACTGCACCGGCTGGCCGTTCTTGAAGACGGTGAGCGTCGGCACCGACATCACGCGGTAGGCCCGCGCGGTCTCCGGGTTCTCGTCGATGTTGAGCTTGACGATGGTGACCTGGTCACCCATCTCGCCGGCGATCTCCTCGAGCAGCGGCGAAACCTTGCGGCAGGGGCCGCACCACTCGGCCCAGAAGTCCACCAGAACCGGCTTGTCAGCCTGCAGCACGTCGGCGACGAAACTCGCGTCCGTGACCGCCTTGGTCTTTCCCACTATGGCCCCTCCTCAGATGTGTTCGGTTGCTTCAGCTGAGCGTCGCGATGAACCGCTCGGCGTCGAGCGCGGCGGCACAGCCGGTGCCGGCCGCGGTGATCGCCTGGCGGTAGGTGTGGTCGACGAGGTCGCCGGCGGCGAAGACACCCGGCACGTTGGTGCGGGTGCCGGGGGCCTGGACCTTGACGTAGCCCTCGTCGTCCATCTCGACCTGACCACGGAAGAGTTCGCTGCGCGGGTCGTGGCCGATGGCCACGAACACGCCGGTCACGTCCAGCACCTTGGTCTCGCCGGTGTGCACGTTGCGGACCCGTACGCCGGTGACCTTGCCGTCGTCGCCGAGGATCTCCTCGACGGTGCTGTTCCACTCGACCTTGATCTTCTCGTTGCTCAGCGCCCGGTCGGCCATGATCTTGCTGGCCCGGAACGAGTCACGCCGGTGGATGATGGTGACCGACTCGGCGAAGCGGGTGAGGAAGCTGGCCTCCTCCATCGCCGAGTCGCCGCCGCCGACGACCACGATGTGCTGCTTGCGGAAGAAGAAGCCGTCGCAGGTGGCACAGGAGGAGACGCCGTGGCCCAGGTATTCCTGCTCGCCGGGCACGCCCAGCGGCCGCCACGCCGAACCGGTGGAGAGGATGATGGATCGGGCCCGGTAGGCGGTCTCGCCGACCCAGACGGTGCTCACCGCGCCGGAGCCGGCGTCGCCGGTGTCCACCAGCTCGACACGGGTCACGTCGTCGGTGAGGAACTCGGCACCGAACCGCTCGGCCTGCTTGCGCATGTTGTCCATCAGCTCGGGGCCGAGGATGCCGTCAGCGAAGCCGGGGAAGTTTTCCACCTCGGTCGTGGTCATCAGCGCACCACCCGACTGCACGCCCTCAATGATCAGCGGCTTCAGGTTGGCGCGTGCGGCGTAGACCGCCGCCGTGTAGCCGGCCGGCCCGGAGCCGATGATGATCAGGTTGCGGACCTCGTCCACTGCCGTCTCCCGAGTTGTGTGTGTTCGGCGTCGGCGCGAGCACCGATGCCGATCCGAGTTGCCGACGCCTGGGTGGGGCCGGCAGCTGACTTCCAGAACGTCATCGTACGAACCGGGGATTCCCGAGCCGGGCATCCGGTGGGTCAGGTCACGTGGGCGGTCTTTGTGCCGTTGACCGTGGATTCACCCTACCCGCGCCGAATACCGGCTGTCCGAGCCGGACCCGGGCACCCCGCACTCCGGGCCGCTCACCCAGGCCCAGCGAGCTCCGGTCGCGTCGGTGAAGCGGATGACCAGGGTCTGCTCGCCCTGGAACCGCGCGTAGTCGAGCATCTCGACCGTCAGTGGGGCGTTGCCGTGCTCGGCCGCCACGTCGGCCAGGCAGGTCGCCAGCGCGGCCTCGTCGGTCAGCCGGGCCAACTGGGTCAGCCCGTCGCCAGCGGGACGCCGGCCTTCCTCGTCGTCCACCTCCGGCTGGGTGCCGGGGGTGTTGCCGGTCACTCGGCTGGGAGTCGGTGTGCTCAGCGTGGCGACACCCGGCTCGTTGCCGAGGCTCTGCGGGGTGTAGTCCGTACCGCTGCGCAGTGCGGGCCCTGTGGTGCGGACCGCGCCGGCCGCCGCGGCGTCGTCGGGCGCACTGGCCGGCCGGTCCTGGGCGCTGGTGGCACCGGTGTCGTCCGAGACGCCCGTCGCCAACTGGTTGAGGCCCAGCGCGACCGCGACGACGGCGACCGTGGCGGCGGCCACCGGTGCGCCACGGCGGGCCCATTCACGCCAGCGGCGACCAGGGCCGGTGGATGCCCGGCGTGCCGACCTGGACGAGGCAGGGGTGGTGGGCCGGCGACCGGCCCCGCCCTGCACCGGTACGACCAGCGGCGACCCGGTGTCGGCGGCCGGGTCGACCCCGGGCGCGGTCTGCGCGGCGGAGGGGTCGTCCGACGTCGGCTCCGCGGCGGCCAGCGCGGCGGAGAGGCGGTCGACGATCGCCTGCGGCATCTCCGGTGACGGCTCGGCCAAGCGGGTCAGGCTCGCACTGACCTCCGTCAACGCGGGAGCCAGCAGTGCGTACGCCTCGGCCCAGGCCGGGTCCGCGGACACCAGCTGGGCGACCTCCTCCTGCTGCGGGGTGCCGTCCAACGCCCCGCCGAGGTAGTCAGCGAGGAGGTCGTCGTCGACCTCCCGGAACCCCTCGGTCGTCACGTGTCCTCCTGGTTGGCGTCCCGCCGGTATCGGCTCGACCCCGATCCGACGCCCTCGGCCGGGCCTGGGTTCCCCGGCGTGACGCCCGGCACGTCACCGACCATCCCGGCCGGGTCCGATCGTGCCGAGGGCGTTGCGGCCACGGCGGGGCGGAGGTGCCCGAGCAGCACGGCGAGCCGGGCCCGGCCCCGGGCGCACCGACTCTTCACAGTGCCCTCGGCGACGCCGAGGATGCGGGCGACCTCGGCGACCGGGTAGCCCTGCACGTCGACCAGCACCAGCGCGGCGCGTTGTTCGAGGGGTAGCGCGGCGAGTGCCTCGCGGACGACCAGCACGGTGTCGTGGTCCTGTGCCACGGCGGCCGGCTCGATCCCGCCGGTGCCCGAGCCATCCTCGGCACGGTTGCCGTCCGGCAGCGGCACTGTCGGGTGTGCCTGCCGGCGACGGATCCGGTCCAGACAGGCGTTCACCACGATGCGGTGCAGCCAGGTGGTGACGGCGGAGTCACCGCGGAACCGGGACGCCGCCCGGTGCGCGGAGAGCAGCGCGTCCTGGAGTGCGTCGGCTGCCTCCTCGCGGTCACCGAGGGTCCGCAGGGCGACCGCCCAGAGCCGGTCGCGGTGCCGGCGGAACAACTCGGCGAAAGCGTGCCGGTCGCCATCGACATGGGCACGCAACAGCTCCAGATCGGTAGCTGTGGCGTGCCCGTCCATCACCACGTCCGGTGGAAGCAGTGCCACGGAGGAGGTGCCGGGCTCACGATCCCTGGACCGTGATCTCCTGGACGTCGACCTGGAAGCCCCGCTCGCTGGCCGGCAACTCGGTGATCCAGAACAGCAGGTACTGGTATTTCTGGTCGACGTCGAACCCGTTGAACGTCATGGTGGTGCCGTCGTGGTCCTCGAACGGCTGCCCGATGGTGGTGCCCGGGGTCTTGTAGGCCTGGACCATCTGATTGTCGCCGTTGGAGGACGACGGTGGCGAGGTGGTGCCGGTGAGGAGCTCGGCGGACGCGCCGGTCGCGGAGAGCACCGCCTGCACCGACTTGACGCTGTGCGGCTCGCCGAGATCGAGCCAGACCCCCATGCCCCTCTTCTGGTTGCCGAACTTGGCCGCCGTGTACGTGTCGGTGCCCCAGCCCTTGTCCGCGTCGCCGTCGATGATTTTGTCGGCGCCGCCCAGCTCGTCGCGCTTCTGGCTGTCCGGGTCGATGATCCGGACGCCCTTGACGGCCAGCTTGCGGACCGCGGTGGCGGCCGGGGTGGCATCGCCGGCCGGGGCGCTGGAGGTGGGAGCGGGAGGTTGGTTGGCCTGCGGGTCCTTGTCGCCGTCGCCCAGCGTGCTGATCCCGATCAGCAGACCGACCAGGGCGACCGCCAGCAGGCCGGCGATGCCCACGGCGACCTTGCGACCACCGGCAGCGGCCAGTGGCGACGGCTCTTCCTCGGTGTCGGCGGCGAACCGCAGCGGCCCACTGTTGTCGAGGTAGTGCTCCTCCTCGGCCGGCACATCCAGTCGGGCCAGCTCGGCGGCGAGCACATCGGACGACGGCGGCGCGATCTCGGCGTCGAGCAGATCCATGGTCAGGTCGTCCAGGTATGCGGGAACACCCGCCCGGACCTGGCGAGGTGCCGCGATGGCGCCCCCGGCGTCGCGAACGGCGTCCGGGATGGCGGCCCGGCCGTGGCCGGCGGTGGCGCCGCGCAGCGGTGCCTCGGCGTGCGGCCAGTAACCGGTCAGGGCGAAGTAGAGGACACCGCCGACCGCCCGGATGTCGTTCTCCTGGCTGTCGTCGCCGTCGGTGCGGGCGTCCGCCAGGACCACGCGGCCCTCGTCACTGATCATGACGGTGCCAGGGTGGACGTTGCCGTGCACCATGCCGGTGGCGTGCACTGCGGCGAGAGCGCTCGCGACGGCGTTGCCGATCGCGGTGGCCCGGGCCGGGTCCAGTGGACCGTCGGCCGCCAGGTCCCGCAGGGACTGCCCGTCGACCCACTCGCGCACCACGTACGCGCGGTCGGCCTCGTCGATCGCGTCGTAGACGCCGACCAGGTTGGGGTGGATGACCCGGCTGGCCGCGACGGCCGCCTGAAGCATCTCGGTGGCGGAGTCGCCACCCGGGTAGCGCAGCACCACCGCGACGGGACGACGCAGGATGACGTCGACCCCGCGCCAGACCAGCCGACCCGCGCTGTCGTTGTTGATGTGCTCAACCAGCTCGTACCGCTCGGCGAGGACTTCACCGGCCGTGGGAGCACCGAAGGTCATGACCGGAGGAGCGCTTTCGTCCGCCTCCTGACCCTCGCCGACCTGGGTCACCCGTCCTCCCTCGGTGATCGTGTCGATCGATGGACCCGCACTGCTGGGCATGTGGCTTCCCGCTCTGCCGTTGAAGGAACCGGCCGACCGGTGTCGACGCGCAGCGTCGGCCCCTGCCGTACCCGTCGAGAGCGACCTTACCTGGGTTGCCCGTCTCCTCGACATGTCATCTTCCCGCCGTACCCGGCGGGTTCCCGGCAGTCGAAGAGCTCGTCCGGTTACGACCGTTGTCAGCCACGTTGCTGGCACATGTACTAGCTAATCTACGGCTTCACCGCAAGTGACCGACGCCGGGGCTGGGCTGACGTGACCCCTCCCTACAACCGGCATGTTCCCACCGATTGGCCCGGCACGCTCAGCCGTACGGTTGGTTATCCACAGGCCGATGCGGTGGTTGACCGGCGAATCGCGGAGTTATCCACAGGCGCATCCCCAGCCTGGTGATCCGCGATCACGGTCCGTGCGTGCAGAAACTTTTTGTGATCGGGTGCTGACGGTCAGCGACCCAGGCGGCGGCGGACCATGCCGACCACCTCGGTGATCTCACTGATCCGCAGCAGCATGGCCAGACCCAGGTAGGTCCCGCCGATGACCGCCCCACCGATCACGAGCTGCACGATCGCTTCCAGTCGGCTCGGTGTGTCGTCACCGGGCAGCAGCTTGACCACCAGCAGACCGACCAGTGCCGATCCCAGTGCGGCGACGCTGATCCGTCCTAGGGTGCGCATGATCCCACCAAGGCCGATTCTGCCGACCCGTGGGCGGAGCAGCCAGGCCGAGGCTACGGCGGCCGCGAGGTAGGAGACCGCGTTGCCAATCATCATGCCGGAGGCCGCGAAGCTTGCCGAGAAGGCGGCGAAGAGCACGATCTGGACCCCGGCCCGCAGAGCCACCACCGGGATGTTGACCAACGCCGGAGTACGGGTGTCTGGCAGGGCGTAGAAGGCGAAGGTGAAGAGCTGACTGACCGCGAACGGCACCAGGGCTACGGCGGCGAAGAACAGCACCGGAGCCGTCGACCGGGCGTCCTCGTCGCTGAACGCTCCGTACCGGAAGAGGGTGAAGGCGATCGGCGTGGCCAGCACCGCGTAGCAGACCGCGATGGGTGCGAGCACCGCCGAGACGGTGCGGGTGCCCCGGGACAGGTCGGCGGCCAGGTCCGCGTACCGGCCGTCGGCGGCAGCCGCGCTCATCCGGGGCATCAGCGCCGTGATGATCGAGACGGCGATGATGCCGTGCGCCATCATCAGCAGTAGGAAAACGTTGTTGTAGATCAGAGCGCCGGCAGCGTTCTTCCCGACCCGGCTGAGAAGGTTGAAGACCACGATCAGACCAAGTTGGCTGACCGCCACGTAGCAGAACATCCAGGCGCCAAGGCGGCCGAGCTCACCGAGACCCAGCGCGCGGAAGTCGAACCGCAGTCGCCAGCGGAAGCCCACCTTGCGCAGCGCGGGCAGCAGGCCGCAGGCCTGCACCGCGACGCCGAGCAGGGTGCCGCCGCCGATCAGCAGGATCTGCCCGGTGGTGAATTGCCCCGGGTCGAGGATCTTCGTTCCGTAGATCGCGATGTAGAGGCCGGCGGTGGCGATCACCACGATGTTGTTCAGGATCGGTGCCCACATCGGAGCGGCGAAGTGCCCCCTGGTGTTGAGCACCGCGCTGATCAATGCGCTGAGGCCGGTGAAGAAGATCATCGGCAGCATGAGCCGGGCCAGGGCGGTGACCAGCTTTTGATAATCCGTGCTCGACTCGTCGCTGGCGTACAGCCTGGTGAGTACCGGTGCAAGGATCACCGCCAGCACCGCGGCCGCGCCGAGGGTGAGCAGCGCGAGGGTCAACAGCCGCTGGGTGTACGCCTGGCCACCGTCGCCGTCGAACTTCCGCCGGCGTACCAGCACGGGGATCAGCACGCTGGTGAGGATGCCTCCGAGCAGGAACTCATAGACCATCCCGGGCAGGATCTGCGCGGTGGTGTAGGCGTTGCCGACCGCCGAACCGAGTGCAGCGGTGAGGACCAGGGTGCGCAGGAAGCCGGTGCCGCGGCTGACCAGGCTGCCGACGGCCATCACCGCGCTGTTCGTCGCCGCGCTCGCCTCGCCCACCTGCTCCTGCGGTGGCGCGGTCGACTCCAGGGCCGGCTGGTTCAGGGGCTCGGCGGAGATGAAGGTGGCGCCGTCGCCGGGACGTCCGCCGGCCCCGGGCCCGCCGTCCGGCGTGGCGTTGGCGCTGCGGTAGAGCCCGCCGCTCATCTCCAGCCTCCCAGGGGTACGTCGAGCCGGACACCGACCCGCACGCCACAGACCATAGTCAACCCCCACCCGTTACCCGCGCCCGGCGGATCGGATCACACCCTGGCCCGATAAGCTGGCGATCCCATGTCCGAAGCTTCCGCTCCTCACGCCGCCGACCGCCGCGAACTCACCGCCGCGCAGCGCAACGCCGTCGCCGAACTGCTCCGGGTTTCCCCGGTCGCCGACGAGTTGGGCCGCCGCTTCGTCCGCGCCGGTCACGAGTTGCACCTGGTGGGCGGTTCGGTACGGGATGCCCTGCTCGGCCGACTCGGGGACGACCTCGACTTCTGCACCGACGCGCACCCCGACGAGACGCTGCGGGTCCTCAAGGGCTGGGCCGAGTCGATCTGGGAGACCGGTCGGGAGTTCGGCACCATCGGCGCCCAGCGCGACGGCCTCCGGCTGGAGATCACCACGTTCCGCGCGGAGTCGTACGACCAGGTCAGCCGCAACCCGGTGGTGGTCTACGGCACCAGCCTCGACGAGGACCTGAAGCGGCGCGACTTCACCATCAACGCGATGGCGGTCAGCCTGCCGGAGCACCGGTTCACCGACCCGCACGGCGGGTTGGACGACATCTCGGCCAGGATGATCCGTACCCCGAGCACCCCCGGGGAGTCGTTCGGCGACGACCCGTTGCGGATGTTGCGGGCCGCCCGGTTCGCCGCCCAGTTGCGCTTCGCCGTGCACCCGGACGTGCACCGGGCGATGAGCGAGATGTCCGCCGACCTGGACCGGATCACCGCCGAGCGGATCCGCGACGAGTTCACGAAGCTGCTCTGCGGTGCTGACCCGATCACCGGGCTGCGGCTGCTGGTCGACACCGGGCTGGCCGAACGGTTCCTGCCGGAGCTGACCGGGTTGAAGCTGGAGATCGACGAGCACGCGCAGCACAAGGACGTCTACGAGCACACCCTGACGGTCGTCGAGAACGCGGTCTCCTACGAGGAGGAGGGCTGCGACTTCATCCTGCGGATGGCCGCCCTCATGCATGACGTGGGCAAGCCGGCGACGAAGGCTGCGGCCCCCGACGGTCGGGTCAGCTTCCACCATCACGAGGTGGTCGGCGCACGGCTGACCAAGGCCCGGATGAAGGCGATGCGCTACCCGAAGGAGGTCATCGCCAAGGTGACCGCGCTGGTCGCGCTGCACCTGCGCTTCTACGGGTACGGGCGGGGCGAGTGGACGGACTCGGCGGTGCGCCGGTATGTCGCCGACGCCGGTGACCTGTTGCCCAGACTGCACAAGCTGACCCGCTCGGACTGCACAACCCGCAACCGGCGCAAGGCGGCCCAGCTCGCCGCCGACTACGACGCGCTGGAGGATCGGATCGCCCGGATCGCGGCCGAGGAGGACCTGGCCCGGGTCCGTCCCGACCTGGACGGCAACGCGATCATGGAGTTGCTCGGCGTACCGCCGGGGCCGGTGGTCGGGCGGGCCTGGAAGCACCTCAAGGAACAGCGCCTTGAGCACGGCCCTCTGGACCGTGACGCCGCGGAGGTCGAGCTGCTGCGCTGGGCCCGCGCCGAGGGCCTCGTCGAGTAGCCCTCGCACCGAACCCGAGTGGAACTGACGGGCGCCGCCTCCGAACCGGGAGCGGCGCCCGTCTGCGTACGTCGTCAGCGGGTCTCGACGGCGGTCCCGTCCACGGCCGGGGCGCTCTTGCCGGCGGTGGTGCCGTTGCCGGCCGCGGACGCTGAGCCGAGCCGGGACAGCAGACCGGCCAGGTCGATCCCGGTCAGGTCGCTGCCGAGCTGGAGCCCTTGGGCCACGTTGCCGGCCACAGACTTCGTCAGCGACGACGCGCCGTCGGTGGAGATGACGGTCATCTTGTCGATCGCCCCGATCGGCGCGCTCGCCGCCTCGACCACCTGCGGCAGCACCTTGACCAGCAGGTCCAGCACCGCCGCCTCGCCGTAGGCGGCGAACGCCTCGGCCTTGCGCGCCATCGCGTCCGCCTCGGCCTCACCCTTTGCCAGGATGGCCGCGGCCTCGGCCTGACCCTCCCGCTCCACGGCCTCGGCGATGGCGGAGCGCCGACGCTGCTCGGCCTCACCTTCCTTGGCGCCCTCGATCGCGTTCGCCTCGGCGAGCGCGGCACGCCGGGCCCGCTCGCCCTCACCGGTGAGCCGCGCCTGTTCGGCGGAGGCCTGCGCGGCCGCGATGACCGACTGCCGCTGTGCGTCCGCGTGCAGCACCGCCGCGGCGCGGGAGGCCTCGGCCTCCTGCTCCACCTTGTACCGGGCCGCGTCGGCGGGCTTGCGCACCTCGGTGTCCAGTTGGCGCTGCTTGAGTTCGGCGTTGCGCTCGGCGACCTTCTGCTGCTCGGAGAGGATCGCCTGGTCCCGTTCGGCCTGGGCCAGCGGGCCGGCGGCGGCGGACTTCGCCTTCGCCGCGTCGATCTCGGCCTGGATGCCGGCCTGCTTGAGAGACAGGTTCCGGTTCGCCTCCGCGATGGCCTCTTCGGCGAGCAGCCGCTCCTGCTCGGCCTGCTGCCGGGCCCGTGCCTCGGCGATGGCCGCGTCCTTGAGCACCCGGGCGGCCTCGGGCCGGCCCAGGTCCTGCAGGTAGGACCCTTCGGCGAGAATGTCCTGGAGTTGGAAGGTGTCCAGCACGAGACCCTGGTTGGTCATCGAGTGCTCGGCCTCCTCGGCCACCGCGCTGGCGAACGCCGCCCGGTCCCGGATGACCTCCTCGACGGTGAGCCGGCCGACGATCGAGCGCAGCGCTCCGGCGAGCACCTCCCGGGTGAAGTTGTCGATCTCGTCCTGTTGGTGCAGGAACCGCTGGGCAGCGGCCCGGATCGCGTCCTCGGTGCCGCCGACCTTGACGATCGCCACGCCGTGCAGGTCGGCGCGGATGCCCTGCTTGCTCACCGCCCCCCGGATGCCGACGTCGATCCGTCGGCTGGACAGGTCGAGCGACTGGAGCTTCTGCACCACCGGCAGCACGAAGACCGAGGCACCGAGCACGACCTTCTGCCCGGAGTTGTCGGTCGAGCGCCCGCCGTCGGCGGTCTGGGTGGTGCGACCCTTGCGACCGGTGACGATGAACGCCTCGTTCGGTCCGGCCACCTTGATCCGGGAGAGCACGAAGAGCACCAGGATGAGCACGAGGAGGACCGCGCCACCGATGGCGATTAGCAGGGCCATATAAAGGAGTCCTGTCTACGAGGGGAAGTCAGTAGGTTTCGACCTGCACGCTGGTCTCGCTGAGCGCCTGCACCACGAAGACCTGGGCGCCGACCGGTATCGGCTGGTCCGCACGGGCGCTGAGCTTGACCGGTTGACCGGCGAGACGAATCCGTACCTCGCCGTAGCCGTCAACCGGCACCGGGGTGACGACCAGGCCGAGCGCACCGACCAGATCGTCGCGGGTGGGGGTGGGGTCGGTGCGCATGTTCCGCGCCGCCCGGCTGAGTCGGGACGCCAACCAGGCGGTGGGCACGGCCGCGAGCACGCCGCCGACCGCCGCGCCGACGACCATGCCAGGGGTACGCGCACCGAGCAGTTCGTTGACGATGGCCGCGCCGAAGCCGAACGCGCCGGCGAAGCCGGCGACCGTCTCGACCGAGATCGGCCCGTCGACGTCTGCGTGCCCGAACTGGAACAGCTCGGTGCCGAGCAGGGCGAGCGCGAGCACACCGATGCCCGCCCCGCCGATGATCAGAAAGATGAGCGTCCCCATTGCCACGACCTGCACGGTATCGATGCCGCGCAAGCTCTGACAGCCCTGCGGGACACAAGATGATCTACCGATGTGGGTCGTCGGTGCCGACCAAAAAGGGGCAGTGCTGACGGATCTTGGTGAGCTATCTTCTGCCGCCGGCCGATCGTTCCGGTCACGTCAGAACGAGAGGACCGCCCATGCTCGTGGTGATCATCATTTACGTCTTCGGTCTGGTGCTGACCGCCGCCATCCTGTTGGGCGTCGCGGCAACCTCCTTCGCCACCACCTCGCGGGTCGACCGGGTGCTGGCCGGTATCGGGGCCGTGTTTGCTGGCTACTACGCCTACTTCCTGCTGAGCACCGGCGGCGGCGGACACATCACGGTCTTCTACGCGGCGCTGCTTCTCCCCTTCTTCGCCGGTCGCAAGCTCTACCTGGGCTTCCGGGACCGCGATCGGACCCGCGCCGAACGGGCCGCTGCGGCGGAGGCGATCCGGGCTGCCGAGGAGTGGCGTTCGGCCCGCCGCTGGTAGCCGGGCGGGCCAGGAAGTCCGAGACAGGGAGAATGGGTGGATGCGCTGGACCGTGCTCGACTCACCGATCGGCGAGTTCTCCGTCGCCACCGACGGCACGAGCGTCTGCGGCGCCCATTTCGGGCGGGTCGAGGCGGCGGCGGACGATCCTGACCACGCGCTGGCCGGGCAGGCCGTCGCCGAGCTGCGGGCGTACTTCGCCGGCGAGCTGACCGCGTTCACCGTGCCGGTGTCGATGCCGCGCGGCTCCGACTTCGAACGGGCCGTGTGGCGGGAGATGACACGCATCCCGTACGGGGAGACGCTGACGTACGGCGATGTGGCGCGTCTGGTCGGCGATCCCGGAGCGGCACGGGCGGTGGGAGTGGCCTGCAACCGCAACCCGGTCCCGGTGATCGTGCCGTGTCACCGGATCGTCGGCGCGGGCGGCAAGCTGGTCGGTTTTGGCGGGGGCCTGCCTCGCAAGGTCAAGCTGCTGGAGCTGGAGGCCGGTGTCGCCCTACAACACGCATGGTCGGGAGGTTGACGCCGGTCAACCAGAGTTATACAACTTCGGTATGGCCTTCACCCTCACCCTCAAGCCCGAAGTCGAACAGCGCCTCAAGGAGCTTGCCGAGGCTGAGCAGCGGTCGATGCACAAGACCGTGGAGGTGGCGATTCAGGCCTACCTGGATCGCCATGACCGCGATGACTGGACCCGCCAGGCAGCTCGGAAGGTCTTCGCGGAGGATGCCACGTTCTTCGAGATGCTGGGCGAGCGGTGACTCAGGCTTGGCCGGACGCGGAGGATCTACTGACTCTCCTCGCAGAGTGGACCGGGCCGGAGAGTCGGGTGCGTGATGCGGGAATCCTGGTCGCAGCGGCAGCACGCCCGCACGCGCGACTGGTGGGGCGGGCCGTCTATCCGACCGTGCTCGACAAGTCGGCAGCGCTCCTGCATGGCCTGATGATGTGGCGACCACTCGACGTCTGGAACGCCGGACTTGGCTGGGCGGCGATGCGGGTGTTCCTGGCCCGGGCCGGCTTCGTTCTCGACATGCCCGCGAAGGACCGGGTGGCGTTGACCGACGCGCTGGTCAGCGGCGAGGTCGACTCGGTTGACGAGTTGGCGCTGCGGCTGTCGCCGTACCTGGAGATGTCGAGCTGAACGCGGCGAGGGCCGGGTCCGTTTCGGACCCGGCCCTCGCCGGTGCTTGCTGTTTCAGCGGGTCAGCGTGCGACCTCGCCGGCGATGAACTCCTCGACGGCCTGGTGGGCGTCGTGGTCGGCGTACTGCACCGGCGGGGACTTCATGAAGTACGACGAGGCCGACAGGATCGGGCCGCCGATCTTCCGGTCCAGCGCGATCTTCGCGGCCCGGACGGCGTCGATGATGACGCCGGCCGAGTTCGGAGAGTCCCACACCTCGAGCTTGAGCTCGGCGTTGAGCGGGGTGTCACCGAACGAGCGACCCTCCAGGCGGATGTACGCCCACTTGCGGTCGTCCAGCCACGGCACGTGGTCCGACGGGCCGATGTGCACGTCGCTCTTGCTCATCTCGTGCGGGATCTGCGAGGTGACCGACTGGGTCTTCGAGATCTTCTTCGAGACCAGCCGCTTGCGCTCCAGCATGTTCATGAAGTCCATGTTGCCGCCGAAGTTGAGCTGGTACGTGCGCAGCAGCTCGACGCCACGGTCCTCGAAGAGCTTCGCGAGTGCGCGGTGCACGATGGTGGCGCCGACCTGGCTCTTGATGTCGTCACCGACGATCGGCAGGCCAGCGTCGGTGAACTTCTGGGCCCACTCCGGGTCGGAGGCGATGAAGACCGGCAGGGCGTTGACGAACGCGCAGCCGGCGTCGATCGCGGCCTGGGCGTAGAACTTGGCGGCCTGCTCGGAGCCGACCGGGAGGTAGCAGACGACGACGTCGACCTGCGCGTCACGCAGCGCCTGCGCCACGTCGACGGGGGTGGCGTCGGACTCCTCGACGATCTCGCGGTAGTACTCGCCCAGACCGTCGAAGGTCGGACCGCGCTGCACGCTGATGCCGGTCGGCGGCACGTCGCAGAGCTTGATGGTGTTGTTCTCGCTGGCGACGATCGCCTCCGCGAGGTCCATGCCCACCTTCTTGGCGTCCACGTCGAACGCCGCGACGAACTCCACAGCGTTGACGTGGTAGTCGCCGAAGGCGACGTGCATGAGACCCGGGACGCGGTCGTTCGGGTTGGCGTTCCGGTAGTACTCGACGCCCTGAACCAGGGACGAGGCGCAGTTACCCACACCGACGATGGCGACGCGGACGGAGCCCATAGCGTCTGCCTCCTTCTTTTCTGTCACGGCCGCTCATTCCTGGTCTCTCCAGGCGGAGGCGGGCTGTTGTCTTCTCGTCGGCCGCCGGCTGTCCCGATGTTCGGGACCGTCGGGGCTCGGCCGGAGCGCTCGTTGGCGATGAGCTCCTCCAGCCAGCGGACCTCGCGCTCACAGGCATCAAGGCCGTGGCGCTGCAGTTCCAGCGTGTAAGCGTCGAGGCGCTCGGCCGCCCGGCCCAGCACGTCGCGAAGCCCTTCGCGACGCTCCTCGATCTTGCGGCGGCGACCCTCCAGAATGCGCAGGCGGGTCGCCTGGTCGGTCCGGGCGAAGAACGCGAAGTGCACCCCGAAGCCCGTGTCGTCGTACGTCTCGGGCCCGGCCTGTGCGATCAGCTGGGCGAAGCGTTCCTTGCCCTCCGCGGTGATTTTGTAGACCACCCGACCTCGTCGGCTGGTCAGCGCGGGGACCTCCTCGGCAGTGGCGGGCGTCTCATCAGCTTCGGTGATCCATCCCGCCGCCTGCAGCCTGCGTAGCGTGGGATAGAGCGAGCCGTAGCTGATCGCCGCCCGGATCGCGCCGAGTTTGGCGGTCAGCTCCTTGCGCAGCTCATAGCCGTGCATCGGAGACTCCTGCAGGAGGCCGAGGATGGCGAACTCAAGCACTGGCCACCCTCTCTTTACCCTCCGGCGTGGAGCGGTAACCGCCGCGATGTATCGGACCGATACATCGCACGTTAGCGGGTCGCGCGTGCCAGGGCAAACCCCCGCTCCGAGACGGTGCCGTCACGGATTGTGAGCGTGGTCGCCTGCTCGGGCCGGACCGCGTACCCTTCTTCGCATGCGTACGCAGCGCCAGGTCGTCGACTACTCGCTTCAGAAGCGAGCAGTGCTGCGTGAGCTCCTGGCCGGCCGGGTCGGCACGTACGACGTGTGCGACGCATCGCCGTACCTGAAGAACGCCGCCCGGTTCCACGGTGAGCCGACCGACCGACGCTGCCCGATCTGTCGCAGCGAGAACTTGACTCTCGTCCACTACATTTACGGTGACGAGCTCAAGCAGTCCGCCGGGCAGGCCCGGACACTGACCGAGTTGCCTGTCCTGGCGATGACGCTGCGTGAGTTCCAGGTCTTCGTGGTGGAGGTGTGCCTCGGTTGTGACTGGAACCATCTGGTCGAGCAGTACCTGCTCGGCCGGGACGGTCTGGCCGGCGACAGCGACGGCACCGGCGAGCAGGACGTGGCGGCCGCCGAAGGTGCGGGTCGGCGGAGGCGAGAGGCGCAACGGTGATCACAGCTGGTTGGACCGGCCCCGGGGCCGTAGACGAAACCCGGGACGGTCAACCGCTCGTTGGTCCGATTAGCCCTATTAATACGGCAAGTCCCCCGGTGAAACGGCACCCCCGTGCCGGTCTCCCGGGTGAAGCAACTCACGGCAACCCGGTGGCGGC
>NZ_JAGPYA010000063.1:0-40888 GCF_018070245.1 Micromonospora sp. M61
GCGCGTCCGCCGCCGCGGTCGCCGCGCCGGGCCCGTCGGGCGCCGCGTCCGCCGCGCCCACCGCTGCCGACACCGCCACCCGACCGCCGCGCACCACCCACGGCCCCTGCGCGTACACCGAGACGCCGGACGAGCCCGCAGCCCGGCCGGTGCCGCTGCCGCCCGACCCGCGACGCACGCCGGCCCGGGGCACCGTCCGGGTGACCCTGGCGACCAACCACGGGCCGATCGGGCTGACCCTCGACCGGGCCGCCGCGCCGTGCACCGTGCAGAGTTTCCTGCACCTGGTGGGCAAGCGCTTCTACGACCGCACCCCGTGCCACCGGCTCACCGCGTACCCGACGTTGAGCGTGCTGCAGTGCGGTGACCCGTCGGGCACCGGCGAGGGGGGCCCGGGCTACCGGTACCGCGACGAGCTGCCGACCGACCTGCCGCCGGCGCCCACCGACCCGACCGGGGAACGTCGGGTGTACGCCCGGGGCGTGCTGGCCATGGCCAACGCCGGGCCGGACACCAACGGCAGCCAGTTCTTCCTGGTCTACGCCAACTCGGCGCTGCGCCCCAACTACACGATCTTCGGCGAGGTCGACGCGGCCGGCCTGGCCACGCTGGACCGGATCGCGGCCGGGGGAGTGGCGCCGACCGCCGAGGACCCGGCACCCGTCGACGGCGCGCCCGCGCTGCCGGTGACCATCCGCAAGGCCGTCCGCACGCACCACCACCACTGACGGCGTCGGCGCGGTGGGTGACCCTCGGTCGCTCACCGCGCCGTACGGTCGACTGGCGTCAGCCGCGCAGCGCCGGAATTCCCGGAAGTGGATCGGAAGTGGTCCAACCGGATTCCGACGCAGTTCCGGCCGTCACGACGGGTCGGGCGACCCGGTCGGCGGGGCGGCGGTGCTGTCGCGGACGACCAGTTCGGTGGCCAGCTCCACCCGGGGCGAGTCGATGCCCTCACCCTGGGACAGGCGCAGGACGGTCCGTGCCGCCAACCGTCCCATCTCGACCAACGGTTGGCGCACGGTGGTCAGCGGTGGGGACGCCCAGCGGGCCTCCGGCAGATCGTCGAAGCCGACGACGCTCACGTCGTCCGGGACTCGCAGCCCTCGACGCCGGATGGCCTCGTAGACGCCGAAGGCCATCTGGTCGCTGGAGGCGAAGATGCCGGTCGGCGGGTCGGCGAGGTCGAGCAGCGCGGTGCCGCCGGAGAACCCGGAGGCGTGGTAGAAATCGCCCGGGTAGATCAGCTTGTCGTCCACCGGCACACCGGCGGCCTCCAACCCGGCCCGGTAACCGTCGAGCCGGGCGCGGCTGCACAGCAGATGCGTCGGCCCGGCCACGAAGCCGATGCGGCGGTGCCCGATCGACAGCAGGTGTTCGGTCGCGGCGAGACCACCGGCCCAGTTGGTCGCCCCGATGGTCGGCACGTCCATGGCCGGCACGCCGGCCGGGTCGACGACCACCACCGGCACATTGAGGCGACGCAGTTGCGCGTGCAGCGGCGGGCTCAGGTGGGAGGTCACGAAGATGACGCCGTCGGTGGCCCGGGTGCGCAGATTCTGCAGCCACTGCCGGGCCGCGGTGGGCTGCCGGTGGATCGCGGAGACCACGGTGCCGAGGCCCGCGCCGTGCCCGACATCCTCCACACCCCGGATGATTTCCACAGCCCAGGGGCTGTCCAGGTCGTTGAAGACCAGGTCGACGAGGCCGGCGCGGCGCACGCTGCGGCTGGTGCGCCGCCGGTAGCCGTGGTGGCGCAGCAACTCCTCGACCCGCTCCCGGGTGCCGGGGGCCACATCGGAGCGACCGTTGAGCACCCGTGACACGGTCGGCACCGACACCCCGGCCTCCCGTGCGATCGCGGTGATGGTCACCCTGCGTCCGTCGTCCGCGCCCACCCGCGTCTCCTTCACCGAGCCGGAGGAACGACCACAAGACGTCGTCCACCGTGTGTCCCGAAACGGCGTGCCCGTTCCACGCGTCATCTTGCCTCACGGGAGGGGGTTCACGACATTCCAGGTGAGTGCTGATGATCACCGAAGTTGCGGAAATCTTCCGGAAAAGCCAGTGGATCATGTCCTGTTGCCACGGCGGCCCGAGCGTGGCTGATAGACAGGGTCGGTGGCTAACCGCATCGGGGTCGTGCTCGCGCTCGCCGCGCTGCTCGGGGGCTGTTCGCGGCCGGAGCCCCGCCCCGCGCCGGTCGCGTCGCAGCCGACCTCGGTGAGCCCCTCGCCGACCCCGGCATCGGTGAGCCCGCCGACGCCGACCACCGGCGAGCGGCTGCCGGGGTTCGTGGTCCTGACCGACCTCGACCCGCGCATCCACGCCGACATCCGCTACGCGACACCGCACAACTTCGTCGGCCGCCCGATCGCCGGTTACCCCGAGCCGCTGTGCCTGCTCACCCGGGAGGCGGCCGAGGCGTTGCGCCGCGTGCAGGACGCCGCGCTGGCCGGTGGGCACAGCCTCAAGGTGTACGACTGCTATCGCCCGCAGCCGGCCGTGGACGACTTCGTCGCCTGGTCGAAGCGCCCCGACGAGCAGCAGACCAAGGCCGAGTTCTACCCGGACGTGGCCAAGAACCGGCTCTTCGCCGAGGGGTACATCGGGGCGCCCACCGCACACAGTCGAGGCAGCACCCTGGACCTGACCCTGGTCGACGAACCGGCCGCCAGCCAACCCCCGTACCGGGTCGGGCAACCGCTGGTCGCCTGCACCGCGCCCCGGGGGCAGCGCTTCGCCGACAACAGCATCGACATGGGTACGGGCTTCGACTGCTTCGACTCCCGCGCGCACACCGCCGACCCCCGGATCACCGGGACAGCGCGCGACAACCGCCGGTTGTTGCAGCGGCTGATGACCGACGCCGGGTTCGTCAACTACGACCGCGAGTGGTGGCACTACAGCCTGCGCGACGAGCCGTACCCGGACACCTTCTTCGCCGCGCCCGTCGCCCGATCGTCGGTCGGCTGACGGGAGGACCCGGCTCCATCGCCCCCGGTGCCCAGCGGGCATGATCACTGGAATGACCACCGAACGGATCGGCCCCCCGCTCACCGGCGACGAGCGGGAGACGCTGCGCGCCTTCCTCGACTTCCACCGCGCGACGCTGGCACTCAAGTGCGACGGCCTCTCCGACGAGGAGTTGCGCCGGCAGTCGATGCCGCCCTCCACGCTCTCTCTGCTGGGTCTGGTGCGGCACATGGCCGAGGTGGAACGCGCCTGGTTCCGGCGGATCATCGACCGCGAGGACGTCCCGCTGGTCTGGTCGGAAACCGGCGACTTCCAGCAGGCGTACGACGCCAGCTCCGCCACCCGCGCCGAAGCATTCAACGCCTGGGAGCGCGAGGTCGAGCACGCCCAACGGATCGAGCGGGCGGCCGCGTCGCTCGACGTGACCGGCCACAACGTCCGTTCCGGCGAGACCGTGTCGCTGCGGCTGGTGATGCTGCACCTGATCCACGAGTACGCCCGCCACAACGGTCACGCCGACCTCCTCCGCGAGGGCGTCGACGGCACCGTCGGCGTCTAGCCCGCCAGAGGGCTGGTCAGGTCCAGTAGAGGATGCGGCAGGCCGGTACGCGGGCGGCCAGCTCGGCGGTGAACCACTCGCGCAGCTCGGCCATCGTGTCCCGGGGGTAGACGTACTTGATCGCGCCGAACTTGCCGTGTTTGCGGGTGCGGGACTCCTCGTCCATCTCCAGCCGGGTCCGTGGGTACCAGCCGAGCAGCACCTCCTTGCTGCCCGGGGTGAACCGGTGGGTGATCAGCTCGGCGGTCAGGTCCAGCTCGGGGACCCCGTCGACCGCCGCGCGGACCTGGTCGAGCAACTCTCCGTAGCGTTCCCGCCAGTCGGGCAGCGCGATGACCGGCGCGATGGTCAGCCCGACCGGGTAGCCGTCGAGCGCGAGCCGGCGCAGCGCCGCCAGGCGGTCCGGCACCCGGGCGGTGCCGCCCTCGAACCGAACGCTCACCGGGGCGCAGTTGACGCTGAACCGGACCCTGGTCCGGCCGGAGTGCGGCAGCCCGACGAAGGTGCCCACGTCGGCGTACTTGGTGGTCCAGCGCAGTTGCACGGGCGCGTCCCAGTCGGCGAAGTGCTGCACCGCCCGCCGCCAGCTCCCGGTCAGGTGCTCCAGGGCGAGCGGGTCGGTGTAGCAGGACGCCTCGAAGGTGGTGCCCTCGTCGGCGCGTCGCGCGTTGCGACTGGTCACCGTCCCCCGACCGGCGTACGCGGCGAGCCCGGCCAGGATGTCGTCGAGGTCCGCGTACACCCGGGTGACCGGCGGGCCGGACAGTGATCCGGCGAGGTAGCAGTACTGGCAGTGCGCCGGGCAGCCCTCGGCGAGGTCGACCCGCCAGTCGGCGCTGGGCGCGATGGGTTGCAGGTCGCGCCGCGACGGTGGACTCACCACGATCGCCATGGTCGCCTTCGCTCGGGCGTACGTCTCCCGGTCGGTCTGCCCGCGTACCCCGGTGAGCCGGTTGGCCCGCAGGCGTTCCACCTCGATGCCCTGCGCCTGCACCCGCTCGACGATCCGTTGGCCGTGCGGGTGGTCGAGGGCGGCCGGGGTGGCCACCACCCGGCTCGGGGTCCAGCGGCGCGCCGGCCGGGCCGCCGGGGCGAGGCCGGCCAGGTCGTGAATCGGCACCCGCTCACCGCTGGCGTCGTGCGGAGCGGCGGGCAGGTCCACGGCGAGCGGTTGGTCGACGTCGACCGCGTCCGGGCTGGTCATCCGGCTGGGGTACCCGTTGCCGCAGGAATCCCACCCGGATCGGTCGGGTCGCGATTGACGACACCGGAGAGGCGACATAATCTTTCGTCTATCTGTAAGGCTTGTGAACAGAAGCAGGTCGACGCGGCGGCGCGCGTCCCCACCGAAGGGACGATCAGGTGATCGCAGAACTCTCCTCCCGTACCAGACGGATCGTGTCGCTGTTCGTCGCACTGCTGGTCGCGCTGAGCGCCGGCCTCGCGGTCAACGCCTCGCGTGCCGCGCAGGCCGCGCCGACGTTCAAGGTCCTGGCCTTCTACAACGGCACCTGGGACGCCGCGCACATCGACTTCGTCAAGGACGCCCGGGCCTGGTTCCCGCAGGCCGCCGCCCAGTACGGCTTCTCATGGGAGGCCACCAACAACTGGGGCCTGCTGAACACCGCGAACCTGGCCCAGTACAAGGTCGTCATGTTCCTGGACGACGCGCCGCCCACCGCGCAGCGTGCCGCGTTCCAGCAGTACATGCAGAACGGCGGGGCGTGGCTGGGCTTCCACGTCAGCGCGTGGACCGACAACCCGTCGAGCTGGAGCTGGTACTACAACACCTTCCTCGGCACCGGCGCGTTCCAGACGAACACCTGGGGACCCACCCGGGTCACGATGCGCGCCGACAACCGCACCCACGCCGCCACCCGGAACCTCCCGGCGACCTTCCCGTCGTCGATCAGCGAGTGGTATTCCTGGAGCAACGACCTGCGGCAGAACCCCAACATCGACATCCTCGCCTCGGTCGACCCGTCCAGCTTCCCGGTCGGCACGGACCCCAACCAGTCCTGGTACGGCGGCTACTACCCGCTGGTCTGGAGCAACCGGCAGTACAAGATGCTCTACGCCAACTTCGGGCACAACGCGATGAACTACAACACCAACACCGGGCTGTCGTCCACCTTCGACAGCGCTCAGCAGAACCAACTGCTGATCGACGGGCTGCACTGGCTCGCCGGCGCCGGCGCCGGCACCGTCCACCCGACGACGCCCCCGCCGACCGGCGGCCCGATCTCGCCCACCGCCTGGCACACGGTGGTCAACCGGGGCAGCGGCAAGTGCGTCGACGCCCGGGCCGCCGCCAGCGTGAACGGCACCGCCATCCAGCAGTACGCCTGCAACGGCAGCGCCGCCCAGCAGTACCAGTTCGCGCCGACCAGCGGCGGCTACCTGCGGATCAACAACCGCAACAACAGCGCGCAGGTGCTCGACGTGACCAACGTGTCGACCGCAGACTCCGCGCCGATCCAGCTCTGGTCCTACAGCGGCGGCAACAACCAGCAGTGGCGGGCCGAATCCGAGGGCGGCGGCTACTACCGCCTGGTCAACCGACTCAGTGGCAAGTGCCTCGACGTGCCGGCGGCGTCCACGGCGGACAGCGTCCAGCTCGTCCAGTACACCTGCAACGGCACCGCGGCGCAGTCCTTCCGGCTGGTGCCGCAGTCATAGCTCCACTGCCGCGTCCGCGCCGGGGTGAACCGCGATTCGCCTCGGCGCGGGACCGGCGGCCCGACCGAATCGGGCGGCGACGTCGCGGATGACGGCGCGCAGCTCCGGAGGGTCGAGCACGTCCAAGTCGACAGCGAGGGTGCTGAGGAAGGCGGCCAGGTTGCCCAGCGACTCGCCGCCGGTGTGCAGCAGGCAGGTTTGCCCGTCGATCGCCTCCAGCAGGCCAGCCGTGGTCGGGATCCGTTGCGCCATCTGCTCGGCCGACGCGTGCAGGCGTACCCGTGCCGGGTGTGGCCAGGCTGTGGAGCCGACGCCGCGCAGCACGTGCGCGACCGCGTCGCCACCTGGCGGCTCCCGGGGCGTGAAGCGTGGGCCGGTCGGCACCCGGGGCCGGATCCGGTCGGCGCGGAAGGTGCGCCAGTCGGCCCGGTCGGTGTCCCAACCCAGCAGGTACCACCGCCGCCCGGTGGTAGACAAGCCGGTACGGCTCGACATCGCGCACGGTCGTCGTGCCGTCGTGCCCGGCGTAGTCGAACCGCAGCCGCTCCCGGTGATGCACCGCCGTGGAGACAGCGGTGAGCGTTTCGGCGTCCACGGTCGGGCCGCCGCCCGCGGCGGAGACCGTCGCCGTGCGCAGGGCGTCGACCCGGTGCCGCAGCCGCGACGGCAGCGACTGTTCCAGCTTCGCCAGCGCCCGCAGCGACGTCTCCTCGATACCCGTCACCGACCCGCCCGCCGCGGCCCGCAGCCCGACGGCCACCGCCACCGCCTCGTCGTCGTCGAGCAGCAGCGGCGGCAGCGCGGACCCGGCACCGAGCTGGTAGCCGCCGCCGACCCCGGGGTGCGACTCGATCCGGTAACCCAGCACCCGCAGCCGCTCCACGTCGGTGCGTACCGTGCGGGTGGTGACCGCAAGTCGTTCGGCCAACTCCGCGCCGGACCACTCCCGGCGGACCTGGAGAAGGGTCAGCAGCCGTAGCAGCCGCACGGAGGTCTCCACCATGGCGGCAAGTCTGCCAGCGGTCGCCGACACTCATGGGAGCGCCGGTTATTCGGTTGCCCGACACGACGACGGCCTGCTGAACTACCCGAAACCGCCACCAACCTCCAGGGAGCACCAATGCGCGCTGCGTCGATGTCCGACCAGAAGCGATCTGTCGCCTACCTGAAGGACCTGACGCTGCGTGAAAACCCTGAACCTCGGCATCCTGGCTCACGTCGATGCCGGTAAGACCAGCCTGACCGAGCGGCTGTTGCACGACGTCGGTGTGACCGACCAGCTCGGCCGGGTCGACGCGGGCAGCACCCAGACCGACACCCTGGCACTGGAACGGCAACGCGGCATCACCATCCGCTCGGCTGTCGTCTCCTTCGTCCTGGACGACGTGACAGTCAACCTGATCGACACGCCCGGTCACCCGGACTTCATCGCCGAGGTCGAACGGGTGCTTGGTGTACTCGACGGCGCGGTGCTGGTGATCTCCGCGGTGGAGGGGGTGCAGCCGCAGACCCGGGTGCTGATGCGGACCCTGCGCAGGCTGCGCATCCCGACGCTGATCTTCATCAACAAGGTCGACCGGGCCGGCGCGGACCCCGAGCGGGTTTTCCGGGCGGTCGCGGAGAAGCTCACGCCGGCCGTCGTGGCGATGGGCTCGGTGGCGGTGCCGGGGACCCGCGGCGCCTACTGCACGCCGTACGGCCCCACCGACCTCGCCTTCACCGACCGGCTGCTCGACCTGCTCACCGGGCAGGATGACGTGCTGCTCGCCGACTGGCTGGCGGACACGTCCTCGCTGCCGTACCCGCGGCTGCGCGCCGCGTTGGCGACGCGGACCGGCCGTGCGCTGGTGCAGCCCGTGTACGCCGGCTCGGCGATCACCGGTGCCGGGGTGGACGCGCTGATCGCCGGGATCACCGAACTGTTGCCCACCGTCGAGGGCGACGCCGACGCCCCGGTCTCCGGCACCGTGTTCGCCATCGAACGGGGCCCAGCCGGAGAGAAGATCGCCCTGGTCCGGCTCTTCGCCGGCACCATCCGGATTCGCGACCGGGTCCGCGTCGGGGCTGTCGACGCTGAACTGGTCACTGCCGTACGAGTCGTCGCCCATGGGGCAGACGTGGAGGCGTCGGCGGTCGAAGCCGGCCACATCGCCCGGTTGTGGGGCCTCAAGCACGCTCGGATTGGCGACCCGGTGGGCGTACCACCCGAACGTGGCGGCGCGGACCGCCACTTCGCGCCGCCCACCCTGGAGACCGTGGTGGTGCCGACGCGCCCCGGAGACCGGGTCGCGCTGCACGCCGCGCTGGTCCAGCTCGCTGAGCAGGACCCGCTGATCAACCTGCGGCAGGACGACCGGCGGCACGAGATCACCGTGTCGCTCTACGGCGAGGTGCAGAAGGAGGTCATCCAGGCCACCCTTGCCGACGACTTCGGCGTGGGGGTGACGTTCCGGGAGACCAGCACGGTGCACGTGGAGAGGGTGTGCGGCGTTGGCGAGGCGGTCGAGGTGATCGCGGTGGCGCCCAATCCGTTCCTGGCCACCGTCGGGCTGCGGGTCGCGCCGGCGCCGACCGGTGCCGGCGTGACTTTTCGGCTCGGCGTCGAGCTGGGTTCGATGCCACCGGCCTTCTTCACCGCCGTGGAGGAGACCGTGCGTCGGACCCTGCGCCAGGGCCTTCACGGGTGGGAGGTCCCCGACTGCGAGGTGACGATGACCCACGCCGGTTACTGGGCGCGGCAGAGCCATTCCCACGGCACCTTCGACAAGAGCATGTCCAGCACGGCGGGTGACTTCCGCAATCTCACCCCGTTGGTGCTGATGGCCGCACTCGCCCGCGCCGGCACCCGGGTCCACGAGCCGGTACACCGCTTCCGGCTGGAGGTGCCGGGTGACATCCTCGGCACGCTGCTGCCCGCGCTCACCCGGCTGGACGCGGTGCCGACCGACACCACCGGGCAGGGCGGGTCCTACCTGGTGCAGGGTGAGATCCCGGCCGGTCTGGTGCACGCGCTGGAGCGTCGCCTGCCTGCGCTGACCCGGGGGGAGGGCGTGCTGGAGACCGAGTTCGACTGCTACCGGCCGGTGCGTGGTCCCGCCCCCGTCCGGACCCGCTGGGACAACAATCCGCTGGATCGCAAGGAGTATCTGCTGGCGGTCGCGCGCCGGGTCGGCGGCCGGTAAGGGTGATATCCATTGCGGACGCACCGTGGCCCTCCTAGTCTCGTCGATGCAAGGTCAACCGATCACACCCCGAGGGGAGTACGCCGTGCCGCGACGCACCCGCACCGATGCCGCCTCGCACCTGCTCCCCGTCGGCGCCGCTGTGCTCACCACCGCCAAAACCTGTGCCTGCCGCCCATTGCGGCGCAACGAGCTGGGGTGGCGCGACTGACGTCGACGCTGACGCGTCCGTCGGCCGCCCATCCCACCGGGATCGGGCGGCCCTTTCGTATCCGCGTACCGCCGCCGGAAACCGGCCAGTTAGCGCATGATCATTAACGGTCACCGCACCACAGAAGGAGACCACTATGGGATTCACCCCTCTCGCCGGCACCCGGGCGCCGGTCCGGGTCTGGACCGACCCGTACGCCATCGAGCCGCAGGCCGCCCGGCAGCTGCGCAACATCGGAGCGCTGCCCTGGGTGCAGGGCGTCGCCGTCATGCCCGACGTGCACTTCGGCAAGGGCGCCACTGTCGGTTCGGTGATCGCGATGCGACAGGCCGTCTCACCGGCCGCGGTCGGCGTCGACATCGGCTGCGGGATGTCGGCGGTCCGCACCTCGCTGACCGCCGCTGATCTCCCGGACGGCCTGGCCGCGCTGCGTTCGGCCATCGAGGCCACCATCCCGGTCGGCTTCGCCCAGCGGCAGGACATGGTCGACACCCGTCGGATCCGTGGTCTGGAGCAGTCGGGCTGGGACGACTTCTGGGGCCGGTTCGCCGGCCTGGACCGGCGGGTGGCGCAGCTGGAGACGCGGGCGCGTCGGCAGATCGGCACCCTCGGCGGGGGCAACCACTTCATCGAGGTCTGCCTGGAGCAGGGCGGCGCCGACGAGGGACGGGTCTGGCTGATGCTGCACTCCGGGTCCCGCAACATCGGCAAGGAGCTGGCCGAGCGGCACATCGGGGTGGCCCGGGGCCTGCCGCACAACGCCGACCTGCCGGACCGGGACCTGGCGGTGTTCCTCGCCGGCACGCCGGAGATGGACGCATACCGGCGGGACCTGTGGTGGGCGCAGGAGTACGCGCGCCGCAACCGGGCCGTCATGCTGGCCCTGCTCTGCGGCGTGGTGCGCGAGCAGTTCCCGCAGGTCTCCTACGACGAGCCCATCTCGTGCCACCACAACTACGTCTCGGAGGAGAGCTACGACGGGGTGGACGTGCTGGTCACCCGCAAGGGCGCGATCCGGGCCGGCCGGGGGGACCTGGGCATCATCCCCGGGTCGATGGGCACCGGGTCGTACATCGTGCGGGGTCGGGGCAATCCGGACGCGTACTGCTCGGCGTCGCACGGGGCTGGGCGGCGGATGTCGCGGGCACAGGCGAAGCGGACGTTCAGCACGGAGGACCTGGCCGCGCAGACCGCCGGGGTGGAGTGCCGCAAGGACGCCGGGGTGGTCGACGAGATCCCCGGCGCGTACAAGGACATCACCGAGGTGATGGCCCAGCAGGAGGACCTGGTCGAGGTGGTGGCGCACCTCAAGCAGGTGGTCTGCGTGAAGGGTTGAGAGGCCGTGCGGGCCGGGGTGACCGGCCCGCACGGCACCGGCTCAGAAGCCGACGAAGACCCGACGCAGGTCGTCCAGGGTCACCGGCCCGGTCACCCGGACCCCCTCCGGGGTGTGCTGGGGACCGAGCCGTCCGGTGGCCAGCCGCAGCCACGCCTCGGCGGGGGCGGTCAGCTCCCCGTCGGGCTGCTCCGGCGCGTCGACGACGTCAACCTTCTCGCCCAGCCGCAGCCCGAAGGTCCGCTCGGGCGCCTGCAGCCGGACCAGCAGGGTGGCCTCCCGACCGCCCAGCTCCTGCGGGCGGCTGGTCCAGGCCAGCATGCCGCCGATCTGGTCGAGCAGCAGCCCCACCGCCGCCGGCGTCACCGCCGCGAACGAGTTGAACCCCACCTCGACGTCCCACTGGTGCAGGGCGAACTCGCTGAGGCGGAACCGGGCCGCGGTGGCCACGTCGACCGGCTCCGGCAGGAAGCCGAGGTCGATCCGCATGGAGGCCCGGGTCTCGCCGTCCAGCGCCTCGTACGCCTCGACCAGCCGCTCGTTGGTGGCGAGGAACCCAGCGGCGTGCTCGGTCGGGGACATCGCGTCCCACCGTGCCCAGACGCCGCGGTTGAAGTCCCCGTCCGGGCCGGGCGCGCCGGTGCGGGCGGCGTCCAGCGTCGCCAGGTTGATCTCGGCGCCGCTGCCCAGGTGGCTCAGCACCTGGGACACCTGCCACTCGCTGGCTCCCGAGGGGCGGAGCAGGTCGTCTTCCTTCAGGTCCCGTACGAGCGCGGCGAGCTCCTCGTGGCCCGCGCGCAGAGCCGTGATGATCTGGTCAGCAGGGGTCGACATGGATCTCCTCAAACGGACTTTCGACGATGGTCGGGACGTTACCGGAAGCGGCCGCTGGCCGGGCTCGCCCCACGTCGGGGCGGTCCGGCCGGCAGCCGCGTCGGTCGGCTCAGCCCATGTGCACGGTGTTGCCGGTCGGGATGTCCTCCTTGCGCACCTTCACCAGGATCAGAGTGGCCAGCCCGGCGAGCACGATCAGGGCCGCACCCCAGGCGAACGCCACGCGGTAGCCGTGCACCAGAGCCTCGATCTGGTTGACCGGGTTCGGCACCCGACCGACCAGGTACGCGGCGACCGCGCTGGTGTACATGGTGTTCAGCAGGGCAGTGCCGAGCGAGCCGCCGATCTGCTGGGTGGCGTTCAGCGTCGCGCTGGCCGCGCCGGCGTCGTGCTCCGGCACCCCCACCAGGGCGAGGCTGGACAGCGGCACGAACGTGAAGCCCAGGCCCATGCCGAGGATGACCTGGGCGGGCAGCAGGAGGGTGAGGAACGAGGTGTCCACGTCGATCTGGGTCAGCGCCAGCATGGCCACGGCGGCGAGCACGGCGCCGCCGACCATCAGCGGCTTGGCACCCACCCGTGGCATCAGCTGGCTGGCGCCACCAGCGGCGATCAGCACGCCGACGGTGACCGGAAGCGACGCGAGCCCGGCCTCGAGGGGCTTGTACTGCAACACCACCTGGAAGTAGAAGGTCAGGAACAGGAACGCCCCGAACAGGCCGGCACCGATCAGCGTCGAGGCGAGGTACGCCCCGCCCCGGTTGCGGTCCAGGATGATCCGCAGCGGCAGCAGCGGGTGGTTGGAGCGCAGCTCGATCACCACGAAGATGGCGAGCAGCGCCACACCGGCGGCGATGAAGCCGAGCGTCTGGGTGGCGTCCCAGCCGTCCTCGGCGGCCTTGGTGAAGCCGTAGACCAGGGAGACCAGGCCGGCGGTCACCACGATCGCGCCGGGCACGTCGTAGCGGGTGTTGCCGTGCGCCCGGCTCTCCGGCACCAGCGGGAGGGCCAGGGCGATGGCGATGGCCGCCACCGGGATGTTGACCAGCAGGCACCAGCGCCAGTCGGCGTACTCGGTGAGCACCCCACCGAGCAGCAGACCGACCGCCGAGCCACCGCCGGCGATCGCGCCGTACACCGCGAAGGCCTTGGCCCGCTCGGTGGCCTCGGTGAACAGGACGGTGAGCAGCGCCAGCGCCGCCGGGGCGAGCAACGCGCCGAAGGCGCCCTGAAGCGCACGGGCGGCGAAGAGCATGCCGCCGGTGGTGGCGAGGCCGCCCAGTGCGGAGGCGAGCGCGAAGCCCGTCATGCCGACCAGGAAGGTGCGCTTGCGCCCCCAGTAGTCGGCGATCCGGCCGCCGAGCAGCAGCAACCCGCCGAACGCCAGCGTGTAGGCGGTGACCACCCACTGTCGGTTCGCGTCGGTGATGCCCAGGTCGGCCTGGGCCTGCGGCAGCGCGATGTTCACGATCGTGGCGTCGAGCACGACCATCAGCTGCGAGACCGCGATGACCGCCAGCGCGATCCAGCGCCGCGGGTGCGGCGCTCCTGTCGACGTCCCGGCGCCGGGCGCGCCGGGGGCGGTCGAGGTGGTTCCGGGCATGGTGAAGCCTTCCGTGTTGCGAATGTCGAGAAAGAGATCAGGCCTGAGACGGGCGGTCGTGCTGGTAGCGGAGAACCGGGATCAGCACCTGGTCGACGACCTGGGTGAGGAACGCGTCATCGGCGGGTAGGCCGTGCGCGACGATGCGGGACATGGTGAGCGCGGGCGCCAGATCGTGGAACAACTCGCGCTCGCCGGCCTCCGGCGGGATCTCCCCCCGGGCGGCGGCACGGACCAGGATGGCGGTGCTCGCCACCCGCCCGGCCGGGAGCACCTGGCGGCGTACCAGGCGTTCCAGCTCGGGGTTGGTCCGCATGGCGAACGTCAACGCCTGCATGAGGTCACAGTCGGCCACGCAGATCGCCGCCGTGGCGCGCAGCAACTCGATCAGGTCACCGCGCAGGGAACCGGTGTCGGGCGGGTTGTGCACCCCCACCTGCCGGCCGCCCAGGGCGGCGACGACCAGCTCGGCCTTGCCGTCCCAACGCCGGTAGATGGTGGCCTTGCTGACGTGGGCGCGAGCGGCGACGGCGTCGATCGTCATCCGGTCGTAGCCGACCTCACGCAGCAGGTCGGTGACGACGGCGAACAGGTCGCCGTCGGTGCAGCGTGGGCCCCGGGCCGCCGGCACTCCGGCACCCGCTCCCACCTGCTGACCACCCAGCATCCCCGCACCCCCATGAAACGATGTCGTACTGACACTAGTTCTCCAGGCTGGAAACATGCAGGCTTTCGTGAGTTGCGTCGCAGGACGTCAACGAAACGATTACGTTTCCGAGCGGAGTCCGGTGGGTGAACGTGCTGGTCAGACACCGGGTGCGAGGATCACCGGCACCGCCGTCGTGTTGATCCGTGAACCGTCGAGGGCGGACACCTCGTACACCTCGACAGTGCCCTGCTGCTCCCGAGCCGCCCGCCAGCCGACCACCACGCGGTAGCCGCCCCGGCAGCCGCTGCCGCAACTGGCGGTGCCGAAGCCGGTGGCCACCTCCCGGCCGGCGGCGTCCAGCACCCGCACGCTCACCGTGGCCTCGAACACCGTGGCGGTGCCCGTGACGACGAGCGGGGCGGCCACCCGCTCACCGGCGACCGGGCTGGTCACCACTATCGGCGGCAGCAGGTCCGCGTAGTCCGGCCGACCGACCGGGCCCGCGCCGCCCAGGCTGACCTGACGCACGGTGGGGAACTGGGTGAGCGTCCACACCACCTGCGCCTCGCGTAGTCGCCGCTCCGCCGGGTCGCCGACGGACGGGACCCGCAGCGTCGCCGTACCGTCGGTGATTCGGGTGACCTCGATGCCGGCCGGGACGAGGGTGGTCAACCCGGCGGCGGCCTCGGCCGGCGTGGGTCCGGCGGCCAGCTCGGTCACCGCCAGCCGGGACGTCGACAGGGTGGCCGGCCGGGCCCGCCTGGTCGGCACGAGCTGCCCGGCGCGGACGAGCCACAGCTCGATGGTCACGGTGTCGCGCGTGCCGGCCGGCCCGGGCGAGGGCGTCGTGGGTGATCGTGGAGGCCCCGCCGAGGGGATCGGATCCGGACGGTCGGTCGCTGCGGCGCTCGGCGGGGCCGTGCTCGGCGGTGCCGCGCTGGACGGCGTCGTGCTGGACGGCGCCGCCGCGGGTGCCGGGCCGAGGGCCCCGGAGCGCGGGGTGCCGCACCCGCTCACCAGCAGGCCGGCGACGAGCACCGACGCGATCACACAGTGCCGGCTCATGCGCTGTCACCCGCCGCCGTGGCGGCCCGCTCGCCGTCGTCGCTCGCCGGCGCGGGGAGACCGTGCGCCGGCAGCTCCAGCCGGAAGCAGGTGCCGGCGCCGGATTCGCTGCGGACGCTCAGCACACCGCCGAGCACTGTGGCGTGTTCCCGGGCGATGGCCAGCCCGAGCCCGCTGCCGGGCGCGGACCGGGACGGGTCGACCTTGTGGAACCGGTCGAAGACGTGGGGCAGGTGCTCCACCGGGATGCCCGGCCCCTGGTCGGTGACCTCGAAGACGACCACCGGGCCCGCCCCGGTCACGGTGGCCCGGATCTCCCCGCCGCCGTGTTCGACCGCGTTGGCGACCAGGTTGGCCAGCACGCGCTCCAGCCGGCGCGGGTCGGTGCGCAGCGTGATCGCGTCGCCGCTGACCAGAACCCGCTCCGACCAACCGCGTGTCGCGACGATCCCGTGCAGCAGCGCCGACGCGTCGACGGACCCGACGGCCGGCTGCTCCCGGCCGGAATCCAACCGGGAGATCTCCATCAGGTCCTCGACCAGCCGGCGCAGCCGGACCACGTCGCCGACCAGCAACCGCGCGGCCGGTCGCGCATCGCCGGGCAACTGGTCGAGGTGCTCACCCAGCAGCGACGCCGCGGCCACCAGGGCGGTCACCGGGGTACGCAGCTCGTGCGCCACATCGGCGGTGAACCGCCGCTCACGGGCCTGCGCGGCCGACAGTGCCGCGATCTTCGACTCCAGTGCCTCGGCCATCTCGTTGAACGTCGCCGCCCAGACGCTGAACTCGTCGCGCCCGCGCACCGGCAGGCGGGTGTCGAGCAGGCCCTCGGTGAGCGCCCGGGCGGCCCGGCTGGCCCGGCCCACCGGCTCCAACGTGCGTCGGGCCAGCGCGTGACCCACCCCGGCGGCGAGCAGCACCACGAGCACCCAGCCCGCCACCAGTGCGGAGCGCAGCTGACCCAGGTCGGTGGCGACGTCATCCTCCACGGTGAGGACGTACAACTCGGCGGTCGAGCCGGGAATGCGCCCGCCGACCACCAGCAGCCGAGGACGTTGCGCCGGTGCGGAGCGCTGGTAACCGAGCTGTCCACCCGCGACTGTGGCCCGCAACCCGGTGCCCAGCGTCGGGGCGTACGCCGGGTGCGAGGGGCGGCTCGGGCCGTCGACGAGCACCACGTGCCGGCCGCTGGCCTCGAAGCTGGTGAGCAGGTCGGTGCTGCGTTGCTCGGTCAGCGGGAGGAACTGTCCGGCGAGCACGAGTTGATAGCGGGCGTCGGCGGCTGCCTCCTGCAGCGACGCGTCCCACCAGGACTGCCGCAGCAGCAGCCCGGTCCCACCGGCGAGCAGGCCGGCCGAGACACCCGCGACCAGGACGAACGCGATGGTCAGCCGACGCCGCAGGCGGCCCGGGATCACCGCGCGTCCGGCCATCGCCGACCCTCCCGTCAGCTCACTGACAGCTTGTAGCCGGCGCCACGCACGGTACGGACCAACCGTGGCTGCGCCGGGTCCTCCTCGATCTTGGAGCGCAGCCGTTGCACCGCCACGTCGACCAGCCGGGAGTCGCCGAGGAAGTCGTGGTGCCAGACCAGGTCCAGCAGCAACTCGCGGGTGAAGACCTGGCCGGGTCGGCGGGCCAGCTCCAGCAACAGGCGGAACTCGGTGGCGGTCAGCGCCACCTCCCGGCCGTGCCGACGGACCACGAAGCTGCCCGGGTCGATCTCCAGGCTGCCGACCTCGATGATGGTGGACGGGGCGGTAGCGCTCATTCTGCGCAGCACCGAGCGGACCCGGGCCACCAACTCGGGCAGGTCGAAGGGCTTGCGCAGATAGTCGTCGGCGCCGCACTCCAACCCGACCACCACGTCGATGGTGTCGGTGCGCGCGGTCAGCATCAGGATCGGCACCTGACTGGTACGCCTGATCTCCCGGCAGACGTCCAGGCCGTCCAGACCGGGCAGCATGACGTCGAGCACGATCAGGTCGACCGGGTGAGCCCGCCACGCCGCGAGGGCCTGCCGCCCGTCGACGGCGGTGTCGACCCGGAAGCCGGCGCGGCGCAGTCCGAGGGCGGTGACCTCCCGGATGGAGGCGTCGTCCTCGACCACCAGCACGCGGCCCTCCATCACCCGAGAGTAGACCCGCCGCCACGGTGCGCAGCCTGGCGAAACGGTCGGGTTCCACGGACCGGCCGGACCGTTGAGCGGCACCGACAACCCCACCTCGCACCGGGCCGAGCGTTGATCTCGACGTGGGCTACTGAGATCATCGATCGCTCGGATCAGCACACCGCCTGATCCGGCGGTCAGCGCGTACCGACCGCCACGCCCATCGGCGGCGGACGGCGCGTGCCGTTGCCGGTGGCCACCGGGCCGCCTCGATCCGACCAGCTCACACGAAGGGGCACGACGTGCAACGTCACGGCTGCGTGATCCGACTCCGACCGGAGCAGCGGGAAACCTATCTTCGGCTGCACGCCACCGTCTGGCCGAGCGTCGAGCAGACGCTGCGCGAGGCGAACTTCCGCAACTACACCATCTTCCTCCACGACGACCTGCTCTTCGGCTACTACGAGTACGTCGGCGACGACTACGACGCCGACCTGCGGCTCATCGCTGCGGACCCGCAGACGCAGGAGTGGTGGAAGCTGACCGACCCGTGTCAGGAGTCGCTCGCCGAGCCCGGCTCGGGGGACTGGTGGGCGCCGATGCGGGAGGTCTGGCACCTGGCCGACGAGGCCGTCGAGCAGGCACCCGACCCGGCCGGGCAGGGCTCCGGCAGCTAGCTGACACGACGGCGGCCCACCCACCGGCGACGGACGCCGGTCGGATGGGGCCCCAAAGGAACGGGCGGGGCCGGCGGCTCCGCCCGTTCCTGTCGACCGGCGGGAGGCAGTGCCGCGGAACTTTCGTACGCCCCGGCGGAGTGACAACTCCGCTCCCGCATTGAAGACTAGCTTCATTCGTTGGTGTAGATCGGTCAATATCTTACGGAGGAAGCGTGCTCACCAGAAGAAGCCTGCTCGTCGCTGCCGGTGCGGCGGTGGTCGGCGCCGTACCGCTGGCCAACTCGGCCACCGCCGCGTTGCCGCAGCTGGACATGGAAGCGCTGATCAAGGCGGCGCAGATTGACCCGCGTCGGCCGGACACCGCTCTCACCGACGGGGCCAAGGACAGCGTCCTTCTGGTGGAGCGCGCCCTCCAGGCGAGAGGTCTGCTGTCGTCGACGTACGTCGACGGGCATTTCGGCACCAGCACGATCGCCGCGTACGCGGCGTACCAGCGGTCCCTCGGCTACACCGGTCTCGACGCGACCGGCCTGCCCGGCCCGTCGTCGCTGCGGTCGCTCGGCGAGGGGCGTTACGCGGTGGTCAGGGCGATCTCACCGGGCAGCGTGGTGACCCTGCGCGGTGTGCAGGTCAACACGCGCACCAGGTCGATGCTGTTCGAGGCCGAACGCCTGCTCGGCCGTCAGCTCGGCATCACGCAGGGCTCGTACAGCAGCGGTGTGGGCGCATCCGCCGGCACGCACGACGGCGGCGGTGCGCTCGATCTCTCGGTCAGCGGGCTCTCCTCAGCCGTGCGGACGGATGTGCTGCGTCGTCTGCGGACTGTGGGCTTCGCCGCGTGGCTGCGGACCCCGGCCCAGGGGGACTGGGGTTATCACATCCACGCCATCGCGCTGTCCGACACCGACCAGTCGACAGGTGCGCAGAACCAGGCCGGCGACTATTACCTCGGTCGTAACGGGCTGGCCAACCGGGGCGCCGATGACGGGCCAGCAGTCAGCCCCAAGCGGACCTGGGAGGAATACCAGCGCACGCTCTGAGGCTCACGGTCCTCCCATGACCGTGGCCGGCGCATGATCCACTCGCGTTCGTGACAGTCGGGGCATCCGCGGTGTCCGGACGCCCCGACTTCACCACAGTCGAGTCGACCGAGTCTTCGAAAAGATTCTGGCGGTCCTGTCGATTGGGGTTGATCCTCTTCGTAGCCCTGGTGAGAGCCCGGCACAACAGCGGGCCACGCACCCACTGGAGGGCACGATGACCAGCACAGCGACCACCACTACCACCACCACGTCGACCTTCGGCGCGCTGATTCGTACCGGTCTCATCGCCACGGTCGCCGCGAGCGCCGCCACCATGGCCGTCGCCGCCGTCGGCCACGCGGCGGGCATCAGCCTCGACGTGGCCGACGCGCCGATCCCGGTGACCGGGTTCGGCGTGCTGACCGCCGTATTCTCGCTGGTCGGGGTGCTCCTCGCCGCGTTGCTGTCCCGTTTCGCCCGGCGTCCGCGGCGCACGTTCGTCCGCACGACGGTGGTGCTGACCGTCCTGTCGCTGGTGCCGGACGTGATCGCGGACGCCGGGGTGGGCACCAAGGCGCTGCTGATGCTCACCCACCTGGTCGCGGCCGCGATCGTGATCCCCGCCGTCGCGCGCCGCCTGGCCGTCTGACCTGCCGCCACTCACCCGTCGACCTACCGGAGGAACGTCATGAAGCAGTACCTGCTGTCCGTGCACAGCGTCGAGGGCGCGCCGGCCCCGTCCGACGAGGAGATGCAGACCGTGTTCGCGGAAACCGGCCGGATCAACGACGAGATGCTGGCCGCGGGCGCCTGGGTCTTCGGCGGAGGGCTCCTCTCGCCGGACAGCGCCACCGTCGTCCGGGCCGAGAACGGCGCCACCACCATGAGCGATGGGCCGTTCGCCGAGACGAAGGAGCACATCGCCGGGTTCTGGGTCATCAGGTGCGAGGACCTGGACCAGGCGCTCGCCTGGGCCGAGAAGTGCGCGGCGGCCTGCGGCCCGGTCGAGGTGCGCCCCTTCGACGACCTGTCCCAGGCCTGAACAGGGGTCGGTCACCCGACATGGACCTGGCGAGCATCTACCGCGCGGAGTACGGCCGCTGCGTCGCGACCCTGGCCCGCGTCCTCGGTGACATCAACCTCGCCGAGGAGGCGGTCCAGGACGCCTTCACCACGGCGTTGCAGAAGTGGCAGACCCCGCCGCCCAACCCGGGTGCCTGGATCGTGACCACCGCCCGCAACCGGGCCGTCGACCGGCTCCGCCGGGAGTCGACCCGCGAGGCCCGGCACGCCCAGGCACTGCTGCTGCACCACCAGGACGAGCCGCGAGAGGTGGGACCGGTGAAGGACGACCAGCTGCGACTCATCTTCACCTGCTGCCACCCGGCGCTCGCTCCCGACGCGCGGACCGCCCTCACGCTGCGCCTGCTCGGTGGCCTCGACGTATCGGAGATCGCCCGGGCCTACCTGGTCCAGGAGGCCACCGTCGCCCAGCGGATCGTGCGCGCCAAGAAGAAGATCCGGGACGCCAACATCCCGTACCGGGTGCCCGCCGAACATGAGCTGCCGGACCGGCTGCCGCCGGTGCTCACCGTGCTCTACCTGATGTTCAACGAGGGGTACGCGTCCACCGCCGGGCCGTTGATCAGAACGGACCTGTGCACCGAGGCGATCCGGCTCACCCGCGAACTCGCCGCGTTGATGCCCGACGAGCCCGAAGTCCTGGGCCTGCTCGCCCTGTTGCTGCTGACCGAGGCCCGCCGCCCGGCCCGGCTCGACGCGACCGGCGAGCTCGTGCTGCTGGCCGACCAGGACCGGTCACTGTGGAACCGGGCCCTCATCGCCGAGGGCCACGACCTGGTCCGCCGCTGCCTGCGGCGCAACCGGCCCGGCCCGTACCAGATCCAGGCCGCGATCAGCGCGGTGCACACCGACGGCGCCGCCACCGACTGGCCACAGGTCCTCGCACTGTACGACCAGCTCCTCGTGATCACGCCGACGCCGGTCGTCGCGCTCAACCGTGCCGTCGCCGTCGCCGAGGTGCACGGGCCGGCGGTGGCCCTCGCCGCGTTGGAGGGTGTCGACCTCCCGGGCTACCACCGGCTGCCCGCCACCCGGGCCGAGTTGCTCGCCCGGCTCGGACGCGACGACGAGGCACGAGCCGCCTACGACCAGGCCGTGGCACTGGCCACCAACGAGACCGAGCGGGCCTACCTGCGGACCCGTCGTACCGCACTGAGTCACCAGTGAACGGACAACATCATGAACAGCTCCCAGGAACTCGTCTACCGCCCCACCCTGCACGTCTGAACCGTCCCGACACCCACCGCCCCGGCGACGGACGCGTCTGCCGGGGCGGCTCGGTGTCCGGTAATGATCACCACTGGTGGGCCACGTCGAGCACGATCCGACTGTGTCCGCCGGGACCTGCGAGGACGAACGTGCGGAACGGCAACCGCGCCCGTACGCCGACCGCGAAGGTGCTGTAGCCCTCGAAGCTGCCGCCGAAGACGACGTCACGCAGTGTCGGGTAGCGCAGCAGGTTCGCGACGTGCTCACCGACCGCGTACGGCACCGTGCCCTGGTGTGCGTCGTCGTACGCCGGTGCGCGCAGCGAGACCCGCAGCAGCGCCCCTCCCGCGGTGTACGGCGACAACGCCAGCCCCTCGCCCTCGGTCCACGTCTCGCCGTAGCCGACCGCGTAACCGTCGACCGGGCCGGCGAACTCGAACACCACCCGGTCGTAGCAGTCGTGCCGACCGGTGCGGACGTCGACCAGCGGGGCGTCGCTGAGCGCGCCGGCCGACTTCTCCGCGCTGCCCCAGGTGATGCCGCAGTACGCCGGCCCGGTCGTGGTGCCCGCCGCGGTGCTGCTGCCCGCGCCGACGAGCAGTCCGGCGAGGACGACCACCATCGCCGTCAGTGCGCTTCTGATCCTCATCGTGGTTCTCCGTTCGAGATTCGGGGCCACGTGGCGGCGGCGCTGCCGGTGGCCCTCTGCCGCCACCGTCGTCCCTTCTCGGCACGGGCACTTCGCCACGGCGTAACCGCCGCGTAACAGTGGATTTCCTCGGCGGTATGACGCTTCCGCTATGTCGGACATCGGTCGCCCGGGCTCTAGCATTCACGTACATCGATGATCGGTGGCCGGTGGCCGCCGGGCGACCGTAGGGGAGTGCGTGATGTTCCGACGACAACTGAGACGTACGGCGATGGCCATGCTGGTGGCCGTGCTGGCGGCAGCCGGGGTGCAGCTCGCCACGGGCGCTCCGGCCGCCGCCGTACGGACCGTCTACTACGACGCGAGCCGGACCGGTGAGTTCCGCACCAACTTCGACCAGGCGGCGCAGATCTGGAACAGCCGGGTCAGCAACGTCCGGCTGCTGGCCGGCACCCCGGCCAGCATCACCATCTACGTCGACGACGGCTGGCCCCGGGCGCAGCCGACCGGCCTCGGCTCGGGACGGATCTGGATGGGCCGCACGGCCGTCAACCAGGGCTACGACCGTAACCGCATCGCCGCCCACGAGATCGGGCACATCCTGGGCCTGCCGGACCGGCGTACCGGATTGTGCACCGACCTGATGTCCGGCAGCAGCGCCCCGGTGTCCTGCCGCAACGCCAACCCCAGCTCGACCGAGGCGAGCCGGGTGAACTCGCTGTTCGCCGGCAGCCTGGCCGCTCCGGCCAGTACGACGTACACCTGGAGCGGCGACTCCGACATCGAGCCGTTGGTGGTCGGCGGCCGACCGGCGTCGGAGAACTACCCGTTCATGGTCTACGTCTCCGGCTGCACCGGCACGCTGATCAAGGGCAACTGGGCGGTCACCGCCAAGCACTGCTCGACGCCGTCCTCGGTGCGGGTGGGCAGCGTCAACCGCTCCAGCGGTGGGACTGTGGTGCGGGTGACCCGTGCGGTCAACCACCCGAGCGTCGACGTCAAGCTGCTGCAACTGGCCAGCTCGGTCACGTACGCCCCCGCACCGATCCCGAGCACCTCCGGTGCGGTCGGCACCGCCACCCGGATCATCGGCTGGGGTCAGACCTGCGCGCCCCGGGGCTGCGGATCGGCACCGGCGGTCGCCAACGAGCTGGACACGTCCATCGTGGCGGACAGTCGGTGCTCCGGCATCAACGGCCCGTACGAGATCTGCACCAACAACACCAACGGCAATTCCGGCGCCTGCTACGGCGACTCGGGTGGGCCGCAGGTGCGCCGCGTCAACGGAGTGTGGAACCTGATCGGCGCCACCAGCCGGGCCGGCAACAACAACTCCACCTGCGCCACCGGCCCGTCCATCTACGTCGACCTGCCGTCCATCCGGTCCTGGATCTCCACCCAGGTCGGGGGTCTGCCCGTCTGACCATCAAGGACAGTGCAGCGGGGACGCGCGCACGACGCGTCCCCGCTCGCGGCGTGTTGGGGTCACCCCACGCTGTCGCCCATGGGATACGGTGCGTGGCATCTCGACACATCCGAGGTGGACCCATGCCTGCCCTCGTCGCACTCGCGCTGACCCTCGCTCTCGCGCCCACGCCGTCCCCGTCGGCCACCTCAGGTCCGGTCGCTGACCTCCTCGGTGGCGTCGGCCGGATCGTCGACGACCTCCTCGATGGCGGCGACCCGCCGAGCACGGCGCCAACCGCGCCCCCCACGCCGAGCCCGACGGCGGTCACTGACCAGCCCAGCCCGGTGCGGCCAACCGCGGCCCCCACGCCCGCGGGGTCGTCGGCCGCCGTCCAGGTCCCGGCCGCCCCGGTCGCACCGGCTCGACCCGCCGGTGGCGAGGTCACCGGCACCCGGGAGGCAACCGTGCCCCGCCGTGACGGTGCCCCTCCCGCTCCGGTCACCCCGCCGACGCTCGCCAGCCCCGCCCGCGACGGGTGGCCGCCGGTGTCCTACGTGCTGGTCCTGGCTGCCATGGTCGTGTTGGCCGTGTGGCTCCTGCGCCGCCGTCCGTCGGCCCCCGCAGCCGCACCCGCGCCCGATCTCGCACCCGCGCCCGATCCGGCACCCGCGCCGGATCCTGGACCCGTGCCGGACAATGTCAGCCGGTTGCCGACCAGCCTCAACGCGATCTACGAGCTGGGCCGGCTGGACGAGCGGCTCGCCCAGGAGCGCGGTCGCCCGACCTGAGGCGCCCGCCGGCCTCACGCCCCACGACATCGCTCGAGCTGGCCGCGGTGATGCGCGAGGGGCGGCGGTCGCGGATCGGTCGGCGGGTTGCCGGCGCCGGGGCTGCGACGCTCGTGGCGGGCGTGGCCACCGTTGTCGTCGTGGTGGCGGTCGGTGCCGCCGGCTCTGACACGCCGCCGGCTGGTCGCTCAGGCCGGTTCGGCCAACCGGCGCTCGATGGTCACCGTCGTCCCCTCGAGGGTGGAGACCAGCCGCACGTCGCCGTACGCGTTCATCAGCAGCGCGCCGCGTCCCCGGTCCATCGCCGGTCGCCGGTCCCGCCAGGTGCCGAAGTCCCGCACCGAGATCCGGACCAGGCCGACACCGACCTGGACCCGCACCCGCACCTCCGGACGGCTGGGCCGCTGCGCGTGCTCGACGGCGTTGTTCATCGCCTCGGACGCGGCGAGCAGCAGATCCTCCAGCACGTCCGGGTCGACGTCGAGGTCGCCCAGCGTCCGCCGGACGTCCCGACGCATCATCGCGGCCGAGGTGGGTGCGGACGGGTACGCCCACCTGACGTCCAGGACGTCGCCGAGCCCGTCGCCCAGCCCGTTCCGGTCGGCCGGAGCCGCCGGCACCACTGACGTGTCGCCGACGGGTTCGACCGCCGAAGCCGGTGCGGTGGCGGCGACCTCGGCTGGTCGCGTCGTCGCCGATGCGGCGTCGACCGTCGCTGGGTTGGCGGCGATGCGGTCGCGGGCCCGCCGGATGGCCGCGCGGATCCGCGCGATCAGCTCGGTCGCGGCGAACGGCTTGACCAGGTAGTCGTCGGCCCCCAGGCTCAGGCCCTCCACGCTGGCGTCACCCCCGGCACGGGCGGAGAGCACCAGCACCGGCAGTGCCCGGGTCGCCGGGTCCGCGCGCAGCCTGCGCAGCAGGTCGAAGCCGTCCATCACCGGCATCATCACGTCGGTCAGGACCAGGTCTGGCCGCTCTCGGTGGATCTCGTCGAGGGCCTGCCGGCCGTCGGTGACGGCCCGTACCCGCCAGCCCTGCCCGGTGAGCAGCCGGGTGAGGTACGCCCGCATGTCGCTGTTGTCGTCGGCGACCAGGATCCGGGAACCGGCCAGCTCGTCCACCGCCGGGCCGATCGTACGGTCGGGCTCCGTCACACTGCCGTCCGGTTCGGCGAGCCAACCCATCGCCTCCTCGACAGCGGCGCGGGCGGCGTCGCCCCGCCCGTCCACCGGCGGGCCGGTCAACGCCGTTCGGCGCGCCGCCGACCAGGGAAGCGCCACGGTGAAGGTGCTGCCGACGCCCACCCGGCTGGCCACCCGGACCTCGCCGCCCTCCAGCCGGGCCAACTCGTGCACCAGGGCCAGGCCGATGCCGGTGCCCTCGTGGCTGCGTGAGCGGGCGCCCCGCACCCGGTGGAAGCGTTCGAAGAGTTTCGGCAGGTCCTGGTCGCCGATGCCGATGCCGGTGTCGGCGACGGTGAGGCGTACCTCCTCGTCGTCGGTGTCCAGGGTGACCCGGATCCGGCCGATGAACGTGTATTTCAGAGCGTTGGAGAGCAGGTTGGTGACGATGCGTTCCCAGTTGACCGGGTCGATGGTGACCGGCCGTGGCAGCGGTGGGCAGGCCACCTCCAGGGTCAGCCCGGCCCGCTCGACGGCGGCCCGGAACACGCCGGCCAGCTCGGTGGTGAGCGCGGACAGGTCGACCGCGCGGGCGTCGCTGCGGGTCCGCCCGGCCTCCAGGCTGCTGAAGGTGAGAAGGCTGTTGACCAGCGTCAACAGTCGGGTGGCGTTGCGCCACGCGGTCTCCACCCGCTCCCGCTGCACGGGGGCCAGGGGCGCTGTGGCGTCGGTGAGGGCGTCGGCCAGTGGGCCGAGCATGAGGGTCAACGGGGTACGGAACTCGTGGCTGACGTTGGCGAAGAAGTCGGTCTTGACCCGGTCCAGTTCGGCCAACGCCTCGACCCGGCGCCGCTCCTCCTCGTACTCCTGGGCGTTGCGCAGCGCCACGGAGATCTGCTGCGCCAGCAGCTGGTTGAAGGACCGGTACGCCTCGTCGAGCCCTCGGCTGGGGCTGACCCCCGCCAGCAGGACACCGAGCGGCTGGTCCTCGTCGCCGGAGGGCAGTGGCAGCGCCAGCGCGGTGCGGACCAGGTCGCCCCACGGGCCGGCGGGCAGTGGCAGCCGTTCGGCGACGTCGGTCACCTGAGTCGGGCGGCCCTCGGCGGCGTCCGGCAGCCCCCAGGCGTACGCGACCGGGCCGGGGTCGGCCAGCTCCACGGTGTCCGGGAGTGCCCCCTCGTGTCCCTGGTCGCCGCCCGTGCAGGCGAGCCGCCGCAGCACCGTGCCGTCGCGCAGGTAGATGGCGGCGAACGGCACGTCCAGCGGGTGGCTGTCGATCGTGTCGATCAGCCGGGCACCGGTGGCGTCCACGTCGACGGTGCGCCCGTCGCCGAGAACGGACAGGTCGCGCAGCAGGCGCAGACGGCGCTCGCCGACCACCTGCTCGGTGACCTCGCTGCACACGGTGAACACCCCGACGGTGCGGCCCTCGTCGTCGCGGGCCGGCGCGTGCGAGACGCTGAAGTACGCCTCCTCGCGGTAGCCGGCCCGCTCCAGCAGCAGTTGCAGCGCGGGGACCCAGCTGGCCACCCCGGTCGCCATGGCCTGCTCGATCAGCGGGGCGAGCACGTCCCAGCCCTCGGCCAGGGTCACCCGCACGTCGTTGCCGAGCGCGGCGGGGTGCTTGTCGCCGATCAGCGTGGAGTACGCGTCGTTGTAGAGCTGGGAGAAGTCGTCGCCCCAGAGCAGCAGCATGGGGTAGCGGGAGGAGAGCACGAGCCGGACCGCGGCGCGCAGGCTCTGTGGCCATCCGCTGACCGGACCCAGTGGCGTACGGGCCCAGTCCAGCTCCGCCATCAGCCGACCGGTGTCACCGCCGCCGCTGAACAGGTCGATGCTGGGTCGTGTCACGCTCGACCCGGCCCCATCGCTAGCCCCCGTTCCGGGCCCGACGACCCCTGCTGGCGTTACCTACCCATCCTGGCACCTCTACTCACCTGTGCCGCCGCCGGTACCCACCGTCGAAGCGGCGGCGGTTCGGGACGAACGACCGATGCCCAATTGATCGACATCTGTAAGTGTCTCGGGTATCTCTCCAACCCCCGAGGAGCCCCCATGAGAGGCAGAACGCTGAGCGCGGGAATCGCGCTTGCCGTGTTCGCCGGAATGACGGTGACGCTGGCTGCCCAGCCGGTAGCCGCGTCGCCCATGACCACGATGACGGAGGCCCGGCCGATCGCCGCGACCGCCGCCGCGTTGGCAGCACCGGACATCTCCGTCAGCAACGTCCAGGCCCACCTCACCCAGTTCAACAGCATCGCCACCAGCAACGGCGGTAACCGCAGGGCCGGCTCGGCCGGCTACACCGCCTCGCTCACCTACGTCAAGACCAGGCTCCAGTCGGCCGGCTACACCGTCAGCGAGCAGTACTGCTCCAGCTGCACGTACCCCTCGAACAACCTGATCGCCGAGTGGCCCGGCGGCCCGACCGACCAGGTGGTCATGTTCGGCGCCCACCTCGACGGCGTCTCGGCCGGCCCCGGCATCAACGACAACGCCACCGGCTCGTCCACCCTGCTGGAGAACGCCCTGGTCCTGGCCGCGCAGAACCCGACCATGACGAAGAAGGTCCGGTTCGCCTGGTGGACCGACGAGGAGCAGGGGCTCAACGGCTCCCGGTTCTACGTCAACTCGCTCAACACCACCCAGCGCGGCTACATCAAGGGCTACTACAACTTCGACATGGTCGGCTCGGTCAACGGCGGCTACTTCATCAACCGGGTCACCTCGACCACGGCGGCGCCGCTGAAGGCGTACTGGGACTCGTTGGGCCTTGCGCCGGAGGAGAACGTCGAGGGCCAGGGCCGCTCCGACGACTACTACTTCCAGCAGGCCGGCATCCCCACCTCGGGCTACGCCGCCGGGGCCAGCGCCCGCAAGACCAGCTCCCAGGCCGCCAAGTGGGGCGGCACCGCCAACTCGGCGTACGACCCCTGCTACCACCGTGCCTGTGACACCACCGCCAACGTCAGCGCGACGGTGCTGAACAGGGCGGCCGACGGTGTCGCGTACGCGCTGTGGCAGCTCGCCGTGGGCGGCGGCACCCCCACCAACGACTTCTCCGTCGCGGTGAGCCCCACGACGCGCACCGTCGCGCGGGGCGCCAGCACCACCGCCACGGTCTCCACCGCCACCACGGCCGGCTCGGCGCAGTCGGTCAGCCTTTCCGCCTCCGGCGCGCCCAGCGGGGTGAGCGTCTCGTTCAGCCCGTCCTCGGTGACCTCCGGCGGCTCGTCGACGATGACCCTCACCGCGTCGTCAAGCGCCGCGACCGGCACCTTCACAGTGACGGTCACCGGCACCGGCTCGGTCACCCGCAGCGCCACCCTCACTCTCACGGTCACCGGCACCGGCGGCTGCGCGGCCACCCAGGTGATCGGCAACGGCGGCTTCGAGAGCGGCGCCACAGTGTGGACGGCGTCCTCCGGCGTTATCACCAACTCCAGCAGCAAGCCGGCCCGGACCGGGTCATACAAGGCGTGGCTCAACGGGTACGGCAGCACCCGCACCGAGACCCTGTCCCAGTCGGTGACAGTGCCGGCCGGCTGCGCCAGCTACACGCTGTCGTTCTGGACTCGCATCGACACCGCCGAGACGACCACGTCCACGGCGTACGACAAGCTGACCGTGCGGATGGGCTCGACCACGCTGGCGACGTACTCGAACCTCAACGCCTCCACCAGCTACGTCCAGCGCACGCTCAACGTTGCCGCGTACGCCGGGCAGACGGTGACGCTCACGTTCACCGGCACCGAGGACTCGTCGTTGCAGACCAGCTTCGTGATCGACGACGTGACGTTGCAGGCGAGCTGACCGCGTACCCGCAGAAGCGAGCCGCCGCCGGGGCTTCCCGGCGGCGGCTCGTCGCGTCGTGGGTCAGGGGAGCTGCGGGTAGAGCGCGGCGACGCCGCCGGCCAGCCCGGCCTGCACCTGGCGGCTGAGGTCGTCGGCGAGGATCTCGTACGCGTCGGCCTCGATGCCGTCCACCCCGATCCGGGCGATCGTCGCCGGGTCCAGTTTCGGGCCGGTGACGTCGGCGGCCATGTCGGTGTCCAGGTAGCCGACGTGCAGGCCGGCGACCCGGATGCCCCGCTCGGCGAGCTGGACGCGAAGGACGTTGGTCATCGACCACTCGGCGGACTTGGCGGCGCTGTAGGCCCCGTGGATCGGCAAGCCGAACCAGGACAGCACGGAGAGCACGTTGAGGATCGTTCCGCCGCCGTTGCCGGCGATGACCGGCGCGAACGCCCGGACAGTCGAGAGGGTGCCGATGTAGTGGGTCTCCAGCTCCAGCCGGACGAGGTCCAGGTCGCCGTCGAGCAGATCGGTCCGGGTGTCGATGCCGGCGTTGTTGATCAGCAGGTTCACGTTCCCGGCCAGCTCGGCGGCTGCGGCCACCGAGGCGGGGTCGGTGATGTCGAGGCGGACCGGCGTCACGCCGGGCAGGTCGACGCTGTCGGGGTTGCGGGCGCCGGCGTAGACGGTGGCGCCCCGGGCGAGGAGTTCGGCGGCCAGGTGTCGGCCGAGGCCACGGTTGGCGCCGGTGACGAGAGCGGTGCTTCCAGCGATCTTCATGGCCGTCACGCTATCCGACCTGACTTACGTTCACCAAAGTCAGCTACGTCACGACGGTGACCCCCCTGAATCGGGAATGCGACCCCGAGGCGGCCACAACCCTGCCGGTGACGGCTCGTATCCTTTCCGCGAACCTCCGCACGAGCCGAGATGGGAGACGGTGTGAGCAACCAGGCCGAAACGTTGGAATTCCAGGCCGAGGCGCGTCAGCTCCTCCAGTTGGTGGTCCACTCGATCTATTCGAACAAGGACGTCTTCCTGCGGGAACTCATCTCGAACGCGTCCGACGCCCTGGACAAGCTGCGACTGGCCACGCTTGTCGACAAGGACCTCGTCGCCGACACCGACGACCTGCACGTCGCCCTCGAGGTCGACCGGGACGCCCGCACCCTCGCCGTGCGGGACAACGGCATCGGGATGACCCGCGACGAGGTCGTCCAGCTGATCGGCACGATCGCCAAGTCGGGCACCGCCGAGCTGCTGCGCAAGCTGCGCGAATCCGCCGACGCCCACGCCTCGCAGGACCTCATCGGCCAGTTCGGCGTCGGCTTCTACGCCGCGTTCATGGTGGCCGACCGGGTCACCCTGCTGACCCGCAAGGCCGGCGAGACCGGCGGCACCCGCTGGGAGTCCACCGGCGAGGGCACCTACTCGATCGAGTCGGTCGACGAGGCGCCGCAGGGCACCACGGTGACCCTGCACCTCAAGCCGGTCGACACCGAGGACAACCTGCACGACTACACCGCCGAGTGGACCGTCCGGGAGATCGTCAAGCGATACTCCGACTTCATCGCCTGGCCGATCCGGATGAGCGTCGAGCGGCCCGGCGCCGACGGCGAGGCCGCCACCAGCGAGGTGCAGACCCTCAACTCGATGAAGGCACTCTGGGCTCGACCCCGCGACGAGGTCGACGCCGCCGAGTACAACGAGTTCTACAAGCACGTCAGCCACGACTGGGCCGACCCGCTCGAGGTCGTGCACATGAAGGGCGAGGGCACCTTCGAGTACGAGGCGCTGCTGTTCCTGCCCAGCCACGCCCCGCTCGACCTGTTCTCCCCGCAGGGCCGCCGCGGTGTCCAGCTCTACGTCAAGCGCGTCTTCATCATGGACGACTGCGAGGCGCTGGTCCCGACCTACCTGCGCTTCGTCAAGGGCGTGGTCGACGCGCACGACCTGTCGCTGAACATCTCCCGCGAGATCCTCCAGCAGGACCGGCAGATCCAGATCGTCCGCCGTCGCCTGGTGAAGAAGATCCTCGCCACGGTCAAGGACCTCAAGGCCAACCACGCCGAGAGGTACCGCACCTTCTGGACCGAGTTCGGCGCGGTGGTCAAGGAAGGGCTGATCGACGACACCGACAACCGCGACACCCTGCTGGACCTCCTGTCGGTCGCCTCCACCCACGACCCCGCCGAGCCCACCGACCTGGCCGGCTACGTCTCACGGATGAAGGACGGCCAGAGCGACATCTGGTACGCCACCGGCGAGTCCCGGGCCGCCATCGAGAACTCGCCGCACCTGGAGGCGTTCCGGGCCAAGGGCCACGAGGTGCTGCTGCTCACCGACCAGGTCGACGAGGTGTGGGTCGAGCGGGTCGGCGCGTACGACGGTCGGCCGCTGCGGTCCATCGCCAAGGGCGAGATCGACCTGGACACCGACGAGGAGAAGCAGCAGGCCGAGGCCGAGCGCGAGCAGCAGCGGCAGGAGTTCGCCGCCCTGCTCGACTGGCTGGGCACCACCCTGACCGACAGCGTCCGGGAGGTGCGTCTGTCGTCGCGGCTGACCACCTCGCCGGCCTGCGTCGTCGGCGACGCCCACGACCTCACGCCGACCCTGGAGAAGATGTACCGGGCGATGGGGCACGAGATTCCCCCGACCAAGCGGATCCTGGAGATCAACCCCGGTCACCCGCTGGTGTCCGGGCTGCGCAAGGCCCACGAGCAGGGCAGCGACCAGGCCGCCCTGACCGAGACCGCCGAGCTGCTCTACGGCCTGGCGGTGCTCGCCGAGGGCGGTGAGCTGACCGACCCGGCCCGCTTCACCCGGACGCTCGCCGACCGGCTGGCGCGCACCCTGTAGCTGGCGTACCCCGTCAAGCGGCGGGCTTCCCGGGTCACCGGGTGGCCCGCCGCCAGCGGTGGCCGGCTACCAGCGGTTCCAGTGGGCGAACCCGTCCGCGTCGGCCCGCGGACCGGGCTTGAAATCGGTGCCCAGGGTGTACGCCACCGGCGTGAGCGCCACCTGCACGACGGTGTCGTAGGGGATGCCGAGCAGGTCTGCCATCTCCCTTTCGTAGCTGAGATGGCTCGTGGTCCACGCGGTGCCGAGCCCGCGTTCCCGGGCGGCCAGCATGAAGCTCCAGAGCGCCGGGATGACCGAACCCCAGGCCCCGGCCTGCCCGCGCACGCTGGCCAGCTCGGCGCGGGACTCGACCCGCAGGCAGGGGATGAGCAGCAGCGGCACCTCGTGCAGGTGATCCGCCAGGTGTTGCAGGCTGCCGGCGATCCGGCCCCACTGCTCGGAGGCGAAGTCCATCCGGCTGAAGGCCGGCCCGGTGCCGCCCGACGCGGGTGGCGGTGCCATCAGCCCGAGTCGCCACAGTCGGGCGACGGCGGCCCGGGTCTGCGGATCCTCGACGAAGATGAAGTCCCAGCGTTGCCTGTTGCGGCCGCTGGGGGCCTGAAGCGCGATGCGCAGGCAGTCCTCGATCACGTCGCGGGGGACCGGGCGTCCCAGGTCGAGACGCTTGCGGACGGCGCGGGTCGTGCTCAGGACCTCGTCGGCGGACAGGCCCAGTGTGCGCGGCCCGCTCTGCCCGGCCGGTCTGGTGTCGCTCATGCGGGAACTCCCACTCGTTCGGTCAGGTCGAGGTTGGCGATGACCGCGGGAAGGAGCCCGGGAAAGCGGTCATTGATGTCGTCCGCGCGCAGTTCGTGTCTGCGGAAGCTGCCGTTGGGCGTGACGCGGAGGACGCCGGCTGCCCGCAGCACCTTCAGGTGATGCGACAGCGTGGACATGCTCACCTCGGACAACGCGTCGAACTTCCCGCAGACGACCCCACCGGCCTGCGCCAACTGTCGTACGACACTCAGGCGCACCGGGTCGGCGAGGGCGCCGAGCACGGTGGCGAGGTCGACCGAGGCGAGATCGGGATGATGCAGGGCTCTCATGGACGCCATGCTAGCTTTGATTTCGTGATTTCGAAAATCGTCCAAATGATGAGCGGAGCACGGTCATGCCGGTCGACACAGTGATCTTCAGCGGGGAGGGCCCGCACGCCGATCCCTGGCACCCGTTGTCCGAGACCAGCGCGGCGATCGCCAAGCTCGTCGGCGACGCGGGCCCGGTGGCGATCGTGACCACCGTCGACCAACTCGCGGCCGCACTCGACGGCGCCCGCCTCCTGGTGGTGAACGCCAGCGCCGACCGCACGGCCCCGATCCCGCAGGACGAGGAGTTCGGCCGCGTCCTCGACGCCTTCCTGGCCCGTGGCGGCAGCCTGCTCGCCACGCACAGCGCGACGATCGCGTTTCCCCAGCTCGCGACCTGGCGGTCCACGGTCGGCGCCGCCTGGGACCACGGTCGGACCTTCCACCCGCCGATCGGAACCAGCCTCATCCGACGCACCGACATCGAGCACCCGATCACTACCGGTCTCGTGGACTTCGAGGTGCACGACGAGCGCTACACCGACCTGGAGTTGCTCGACGGCGTCGACGTCGAGACTCTCTACGTCCACGACGAGGGCGGCGACACCCACCCGCTCGTCTGGGCGCGCACGGCCGGGAGCAGCCGGATCGTCTACAACGCACTCGGTCACGACGCCCGGTCGTACGAGTCGCCGGGGCACGTCGAGCTGCTGCGGCGCATCGTGCTCTGGCTCCGTCACCGCATCTGATCCGCAACGGTCCACGGTGGTCACTGCACACTGACCACCCGCCCGCAACCGCTGCGAGTGACGCCCCGCGTACCCCGGTGAAGAACTTCACAGGGGTTGGGCGATAGTCACCGACCGTGCCTAACGTCGGTCGGGTTCGCCACTGCGGACACCACGGCCGGCAACGCCAAATCCTGCCCCCGGTCGGTGGAACCCAGTCACCCGGGCAGGAGCGGGGGACCCAAACGTTCCTCGGTGCACGTCACCTCGGGGTGAAGCCGCCATCGTGCGGCCGGGCTCCTCGGCCCGAACCCGACAGCTCACCTCGCCGGCGTGGAGGAAGTTCACATGACGTCTGTCTACACGCCCCGTCACCGACGGGTCACCACCCGCCGTCTCGCCGTCGGCACCCTGGCCGTCGGTGCGGTCACCGGTGCTGTCGCCCTCTTCGGCCCGGCCGCCCCCGCGCAGGCCGCGGTCAACTGGGACGCGATCGCCAAGTGCGAGTCCGGCGGTAACTGGAAGATCAACACCGGCAACGGCTACTACGGTGGCCTGCAGTTCTCCCAGAGCACCTGGGCCGGCTACGGTGGCAAGAAGTACGCCGCCCGTGCCGACCTGGCCAGCCGCGGCGAGCAGATCGCCATCGCCGAGAAGGTGCTCGACGGGCAGGGCATCGGCGCGTGGCCGACCTGCGGCAAGAAGGGCGGCTCGTCCGGCGGCTCCGCCACGAAGCCGTCGACGAAGTCCACGCAGAAGCCCACCGCGAAGTCCACGGCGAAGCCCACCGAGCAGCAGGAGCGGCCCTCGCGGCGGGAGCAGCCGGCGACCCGCAACCACGAGCGCACCGCGCCGACCACGGGCGGCCAGACGTACCTGGTCAAGCCGGGCGACACCCTGTCGGAGATCGCCGACAGCCACCGGGTGACCGGCGGTTGGCAGGCGCTCTACGAGCACAACCGGCAGCTGATCGGGGCCGACCCGGGCCTGATCTTCCCGGGTCAGCGGCTCAGCCTCTGACGGTCTTCCCGCGTCAGCGGCTCAGCCTCTGACGGATGACACACGAACGCTCGGCCGGGTCACCGGCCGAGCGTTCGTACGTGTGGTGCGATCAGCCCGAGCGCCCGTACCCCGGGGGAAGCCGTCACGCCGCGGAGGCGGATGCCTTCGACCCTCGGTGCGACGCGACCGGGCCGGCGTTCCAGCCCCAGCGGGGCGCCGGTGCGCTGCCCTCCCCGGACCAGCCCGTGCCGCCCTCCTCGTTGTCGCCGCCGTCGGTGGTCATCTCGACCGGGGCGGGTGTGCTGCGGGCCAGTCGCATCGACTGCTCCGCGCCGGCGCGGGCCGCGCACGGCCAGGACTGCCCGGCGCACTGAAGGTTGCGGCACTGACCCTCGTCGTCCGGCTCGTGGGCGCTCAGCACGTCGATCGCCAGTTGCCAGAGCAGCGGGTCGGTTACGTCGTGCGGCCGCTCGGCAGTGCGACTCGGCCGGTTGCTGGTGTCGTCGTCGGACATTGTGGGTCCCCCCTTGTCAGGCTGTACCCCACAAGGGTCACCCGTCAGCCGCCGGTTAAACCGCCGACCTGCTGTGATGTGTCTCCGGTCGCAGCGGTCGCCGGGACGCCGCACGCAGATCGGTCAATCCGGCAGCAGCGGCATCTCGACGCCCGGCTCCCGGCCGAGCAGGACCGCTCGGGTCAGCGCCGCTGAGCCGAACCGGTCGCGGACCGCGTCCACCGCAGCGTCCAACTCAGCGCCCGGATCGCGGTGAAACGGCAGCTCCGGTTGCACGGGGTTGTCGTCCAGGTTGCCCACTGAGACACCGATCAGTGTGACACCACGACGATCGATCTCGGTCAGCGCGGCTCGCAGCAACGCGCGCGCGGCGGCGAGCAGCGGCGTCGTGTCGGCGGTCGCCTTGCCGATGGTGTGCGAGCGAGTGGCCCGGGTGTAGTCGCCGAAGCGCAGCCGCAACACCACGGTGCGACCGGACCGCCCCGCCGCCCGCATGCGGCGGCTGACCCGGTCGACCAGGCCGGCGAGGATGGCATCCAGCTCCGCCGGGGCATGCGGGGTGCGGCTCAGCGCATGCTGCGCGCCCATCGAGCCGCGCCGCCGGCCGACCTGCACCGAGCGAGGATCGCGGTTGTGCGCCAAGGCGTGCAGGTGCCTGCCGGCGCCCGACCCGAGCAGCGACACCAGGGCGGCCTCACCGAGCCGGGCCACCTCACCGACCGTACGGATCCGGCGTTCCCGCAGCTTCGCTGAGGTGACCGGGCCGACGCCCCACAACCGCTCGACCGGCAGTGGGTGCAGGAACGCCAACTCGGCGTCCGGTGCGACCACCAGCAGACCGTCCGGCTTCGCCACCCCGCTGGCCACCTTCGCCAGGAACTTCGTGCGGGCCACACCCACCGTGATCGGCAGGTGGACCCGTTCACGAACCTCCCGGCGCAGCCGCTCGGCGATCTCGGCCGGCGACCCGACCAGCCGCCACAGGCCACCCACGTCCAGGAACGCCTCGTCGATGGACAGCCCCTCGACCAGTGGCGTGGTCTGCCGGAAGATCTCGAAGACCGCCCGGCTCGCCGCCGTGTACGCCGACATCCGGGGCGGCACCACGATCGCGTCCGGACAGAGGCGGCGCGCCTGCTGACCACCCATCGCGCTGCGTACGCCTCGCGCCTTCGCCTCGTAACTGGCCGCGAGGACCACGCCGCCGCCGACGATCACCGGCCGCCCCCGCAGGCGCGGGTCGTCACGCTGCTCGACCGACGCGTAGAAGGCGTCCAGGTCGGCGTGCAGGATGCTGGCGCCGGGCGACACGTACACATGTTCGCATGGCAGGTGGCCATCTCTGCAATGAGCTGGGCGAACGCCCGATCAGTCGAGGCAGAACTCGTTGCCCTCCGGGTCGGCCATGACGAGGTGACCGGCACCCAGTGGGGGAGCGGGCTCGTGGCGACTGAGTCGGGTGGCGCCGTATGCGGCGAGTCGTTCCGCCTCCGCCTCCAGCGCCGCCATCCGCTCGTCACCCGTGAGCCCGGGAGCGGCCCGCACATCGAGGTGTACGCGATTCTTCACCCGCTTGGGCTCGGGCACCCGCTGGAAGAACAGGCGCGGTCGCACACCCTCGGGGTCGACCACCGCTGAGGCGTCGTTGCGGTTCTCCGGCGGGACCCCCATCGCGTCCAGCGCCTGCTCCCACGACTCGAAGTCTCCGGGCGGTCCCTGCAACTGGTAGCCGAGGGCCTCGGCCCAGAACTCGGCCAACCCGGCGGGGTCGGCGCAGTCGAACGTGATCTGGACGTCGCGGGCCATGTCAGCTCCCTGTCTCGTGATCTGGTCGGTCATGATCCCAGCCTCTCGTGAATAGCGGACAGGGTCGTTCCGCGATCCGTGCGACGATCGGCGTGTGACCGTCGAGGCAACGACCGAGCGGGTGCTGCGGTTGCTGGCGCTGCTCCAACGGCGACCATCCTGGACAGCCGCCGACCTCGCCGCCGAGCTGGGCGTCACCGACCGCTGCGTCCGCCGCGACGTGCAGCGACTGCGCACACTCGGCTATCCCGTGCAGGCGGTGTCGGGCGTCGGCGGTGGCTACCAGCTCGGCGCGGGCACCCGGCTGCCGCCGTTGCTCCTCGACGACGAGGAGGCCATCGCGACGGCGGTCTCCCTGCGCCTCGCCTCGGGCGGCACGATCGCCGGAGCGGGCGAGGCGGCCCTGCGGGCGCTCGCGAAGCTCGACCAGGTGATGCCGTCGCGGCTGCGTGCCGAGGTGCGGGCGGTGCACGGCGCCACGGAGACGCTCCTGGGCCCGGTGGCCGAGATCGACGCGGAGCTGCTGGTGACCCTGGCGCGGGCCTGTCGCGACGCGGTGCGGGTCCGCTTCACCTACCCCGGCCGCGACGGTGGGGACCGCGAACGGACTGTGGAACCGATCCGGATGGTCACCACAGGTCGCCGCTGGTATCTGATGGCCTGGGACGTCGACCGCGACGACTGGCGTACGTTCCGGCTCGACCGGATGGGCGCGGCGACCGCGACGACCTGGCGCTTCCGAGCGCGCGAGCATCCGGATCCCGTCGCGTACGTGCAGCGGTCGGTGACCGAGGCGCCGTACCGGTATCTCGCGCGTGTGCGGGTGCACGCCCAGCCGGACCGGGTGCGGGCGTTGGTGCCACCGCAGGTCGGGCGGGTCGAGGACGACCGCGACGGATGGTGCGTGCTGGTCGTCGGCGGCGAGAGCCTGGACTGGCTCGCCGCGCATCTGGCACGCCTCGATCACGAGATGGAGGTGCTGGAGCCTCCCGAGTTGCGCGAGTCCGTCGGCCGCCTCGCCCGTCGCCTCGCCGTGCTGGCGGGTGAGCCATCGGAACCGGGCGGGTAGTGGCGCAGGGCGTAGTGCCGCAGCGACACCGGGCTGCCGTCCGGGGCGGTCCATGGTGCCGTGCTCGTCCCGACGCGCCGCCAGCCGGTGCGCTCGTAGAGCGCGGCGGCCGCTGCACCACCGGCGGCCAGCTCCAGCACGAGGTCCGTACCGCGTCTGCTCGCCCACTGCCGGGCCCGGTCCAGCAGCGCGCTGCCCAGCGCCAACCCTCGGGCGGACGGCACCACGAAGAGGCGAGCCACCTCGGCTCTCGGCCGGGCCGGCGGCCCGCCCGCCGGGTCGGGGATCCGATGCACCGCGACATGCCCCACGACGGCCCCGTCGGCGTCGACCGCCACCCAGGCGCGCGCCGGGTGCGGCTCGCGCAGCCAGCGGTGCGGGTCGGCGGGCCAGTTCAGCGGGTACCTGTCGACCCGGTGAACCTCGGCGAGCCCCGCGACGCAGCCGTCCAGGTCGGTGGCGCGCCGCCGGCGGATCCGCGGCTGGTTCACAGGTCGTCGAACGGGCCGGCGTAGCGGAATTCACCGCGGATCGACTCCCGCCACGCGGTCAGCGGCCGGGCCTGGAAATACTGCGGCCCCCACGGCTGCGGCGGGGTGACGCCCAGCTCGACGGCGGGCCGGAACCCGAAGCGCGGGTAGTAGTCAGGGTGCCCGAGCAGCACCACCAGCGGCTCGTCCCGCGCGTCGGCTGCGCCGAGCACCGCGTGCATCAACGCGTGGCCCACCCCACGGCGCTGCCAGTCGGGCAGCACACCGAGTGGCCCCAGCCCGAGCGCCACCGGCTCGCCGGCCACCCGGCCGCGCGTGGCCACCACGTGCCCCACCACCTGGCCGTCCGAATCGGTCGCCACCAGCGAGTACGCGGGCAGCCAACCCTCGTCGGCGCGCAGCGCGTCGACCAGTGTCGCCTCGACCGGTACGCCAGCGCCGTCGGTCCTGGCGAACGCGGCGGAGTGAACCGCCCGGATGGCGTCGGCGTCGGCGTCCGTCTCGCGTCTGATCAGCACCGCGCCACCATAGGCCCACCGTGTCGCCGGCTCCACGCCTTTATCACCTGCGCCGACGTGCCGACGGTCGTCGCTTCGGAGTCATGCCGGCGGGCACGCCCGGCGGGCATGACGCGAAAACGACTGATGACTGTGAGGCATAAATATGCCTCACAGTCATCAAGCTCATGGGCCCATGGGCTCGGACCTGGGACCTCAGCCCACGGCGGTGGCCGAGGGTGGGGCGCTGCCGCCCTGGGGCACCTCCGGAGTCATCAGCCGGATGATCTCCGCCCGGTCGGCCGGCGAGGGCATACCCCATTCGGGCCGGTAGCCGTACACCTCATGCAGTGGGGTTGAGCAGGTGCGGCCGTTCAGGATCTCCACGGCGTCGGTGCCGATCAGGCCGGGGTGTTCGACGCCGCAGGCCTCGGCGACCTTGGTCAGGTCGCGGCGCAGCGTCTGCAGGTAGTTGGCCGCCCGGACCGACTTCAAAGTCGGGTCCAGGCCCCGGGTGAGCCACGTGTTCTGCGTCGCGACACCGGTGGGGCAGGTGTCGGTGTGGCACTTCTGTGCCTGGATGCAGCCGATCGACAGCATCGCCTCCCGGCCGACGTTGACCAGGTCGCAGCCGAGCGCGAAGGCCACGATGGCGTTGTCCGGCAGGCCGAGTTTGCCGCCGCCGATGAAGACCACCTGCTCGTGCAGATCGTGCTCGGCGAACACCTTGTAGACCCGGGAGAAGCCCTGCTGGAACGGGAGCGACACCGAGTCGGTGAAGATCAGCGGCGCGGCGCCCGTCCCACCCTCGCCACCGTCGATGGTCACGAAGTCGACGCCTCGGCCGGTGTCGCGCATCAGGGTGGCCAGCTCCTGCCAGAAGCCCAGGTCACCGACCGCCGACTTGATGCCGACCGGCAGGCCCGTCTCGGCGGCCAGCAGCTCCACCCAGTCGAGCAGGCTGTCGCAGTCGGAGAACTCGGCGTGCCGGGACGGGCTCACGCAGTCCTGACCGGCCGGGATGCCCCGGGTGGCGGCGATCTCGGCGGACACCTTCGCCCCCGGCAGCAGCCCGCCGAGGCTCGGCTTGGCGCCCTGGCTCAGCTTGATCTCCAACGCCTTGACCGGTGCGCCGGCCACCAGGTCCTTCAGTCGGTCGAGGCTGAACCGGCCGTGTTCGTCGCGGCAACCGAAGTACGCCGTTCCGAGCTGGAAGACCAGGTCACCGCCGTTGCGGTGGTACGGCGACAGGCCACCCTCGCCGGTGTTCTGCAGGCAGCCGGCGAGTGCGGCCCCCTTGTTCAGTGCGGTGATGGCGTTGCCGGAGAGCGAGCCGAAGCTCATGCCGGAGATGTTGACCACCGACTCCGGGCGGAACGCGCGGGCCCGCCCCCGGGCCGCGCCGAGCACCTTCGCGGACGGCAACCGCACGTCGTGCCCGGCGGCGGGTGTCGACGGCGGCACGGCCCGCCCGAACGTGCGGTGCTTGATGATCGGGTAGCCGGGGGTGTACTCGATGTCATTGTCCGTGCCGAAGCCGAAGTAGTTGTTCTCCTGCTTCGCCGACGCGTACACCCAGCGGCGTTGGTCGCGGGTGAACGGCCGTTCCTCGTTGTTGCCGGCGACGATGTACTGCCGCAACTCCGGGCCGATCGCCTCCAACAGGTAACGGGCGCGACCGAGCACCGGATAGTTGCGCAGCAACGCGTGGTCGCGCTGGATCAGGTCCCGCGCGGCGAGCGCCGCGACGGCGGCGGCGACAGCGGGTACGGCTCGACGGGCCCATTTCATGCCCGGCACTCTTTCCGCCCGCACCTCTGGCCAAACCGGCCCCGCCGATTCAATGCGCTGGTCAGGACCGGGGGCGGGGACCACGAGGCGTGCCCAGCGGCG
>NZ_JAGPYA010000064.1:0-38056 GCF_018070245.1 Micromonospora sp. M61
TGACCAGTCCGGGGTATAAATCATAATTGGCACTGGCTTTACAAGCACCCTGTTGAGTTCTCAAAGAACAACCACACACCGACCAGAAGCCCCACCTCAGTGGAACCCCAACCGGGGCTTTTCGTTCGTGTCCCTTAGCGCTTTCCAGCGCCAGGCACTTTTACTACGTTACCCGCTGGTTTCCGCCGTGTCAAACCGGTGTTTCGCGGTTCGTCGTGCTTCACCCGGTAATGCGGGCACCATGTCTCGACCGGCTTGCGCCGCTCTCGTCACGGATTTGGCAGGCCGGCCGCTGCGGTTTCCCGCAAGCTTGCCCGGTGCCCTGCCGGTTCGTAACCATACCCGGTCGGTTTCGCCGCACCAAATCCGCCTCGCGGCGTTTCTGGCGGCACCTCCCGGTCCAGGATCCGGTGGGCATGCCCGCCCGACCCCGAGGCCGTTGGCCTGCGCTCCGGCCGTCTCAGGCTTTCGCCTGTTTCGTCCGTTCCGCGCTGGCAGAGAGAAAGTTACGCGTCCGGCGGGATGATCGTCAAATCCGCCGGACGCGTCCCCCGTCACATCGTCGACAGTCGACTATTCTCCCAGCTCAACGCCCGCGAACGAGCGTTTTCCACGGCGCAGCACCAGGTATCGCCCGTGCAGCAGGTCGGTCGCCGACACCCCGGCGTCCACCTCGGTCACCCGGTTGTTGTTGACGTAGGCGCCGCCCTCGGCGATCACCCGACGGGCCTCCTTGAGGCCACTGACGAGCCCGGAGTCCCGCAACAACCCCGCCACATCCGGCAGTTCGCCGGAGAGACGCACCAGGCCGGCCTCGGTCAACGCCGCGCGCAGCGTCTCCGGGGCCAGGTCGTCCAGCGACCCGCGGCCGAAGAGGGCCTGACTGGCGGCGATCGCCTGTCGGGTCTCGTCGGCGCCGTGCACCAGGGTGGTCAGCTCCTCGGCGAGCGCCCGCTGTGCCAGGCGGGCCGCCGGCCGCTCGGCCGTCGCCTTCGCCAGCTCCTCCAGCTCCTCGCGCGTACGGAAGCTGAAGTAGCGCAGGTAGCGGTCGACCTCGCGGTCGTCGACGTTGAGCCAGAACTGGTAGAACGCGTACGGGCTGGTCAACGTCGGGTCGAGCCAGACGGCGCCGCCCTCGGTCTTGCCGAACTTCGTGCCGTCGGCCTTGGTGACCAGCGGCGTGGTGAACGCCTGCACCGGCCCCGCGCCACGTCGACGTACGTAGTCGACGCCGGCGGTGATGTTGCCCCACTGGTCGGACCCGCCGAACTGAAGCTGGCAGCCGTGCCGCCGGTGCAGCTCGTAGAAGTCGTTGGCCTGCAGCAGCTGGTAGCTGAACTCGGTGAAGCTGATGCCGGTCTCCAGCCGCGCCCGCACCACCTCCCGGGCGAGCATCTTGTTGACCGGGAAGTGCTTGCCCACGTCGCGCAGGAACTCGACCACCGACATCTCGCCGGTCCAGTCCAGGTTGTTGACCAGCTGGGCGGCGTTGTCCCCCGTGTACGACACGAAGGGCGCGAGCTGCTCACGGATCCGCTCGACCCAGCCGGCGATCACCTCGGGCGGGTTGAGCGTCCGTTCGGCGCTCTCCTTGGGGTCACCGATCTGCCCGGTCGCCCCGCCCACCAGCAGCAACGGGCGGTGCCCCGCGAGTTGCAGCCTGCGGGCCGTGGTGACCTGCATGAGCGAGCCGACGTGCAGGCTCTGCGCGGTGGGGTCGAAACCCACGTAATAGGTGGTGGCCGTCCCACCGTCGAGCAGCTCGCGCAGCTCGTCGAGGCCGGTCGAGTCCTGGATGAGGCCACGCCAGAGCAGGTCGTCGGTCAGGGAGTCCCGCCCGGACGGCGGGGGGCTGCTGTCGGTCACGGTCACCGATTCTCCCCCATCGCCGGCACCGACCCGTACCGGGTTTCCCGTAACCCGCCCCGGTTAGGCTTGCGCCCCGTTGATCGAGGAGGGGTTCTGCCGTGGAGATGCCGGATCTGACGGGTGGTTTCGTCGCCCTGCTCGGCCTGAAGTTCGAAGAGGCGTCCGCCGACCGGGTGGTCATCAGCTGGCAGGTCCGACCGGAGCTGCACCAGCCGTTCGGCATTCAGCACGGTGGGGTGTACTGCTCGGTCGTGGAGACCGCGGCCAGCGTGGGTGGTTCCCTCTGGCTGGGCGACCGGGGCACTGTGGTCGGCGTGTCGAACCAGACCGACTTCCTGCGGGCCGTCCGGGACGGGGAGCTGACCGCGGTCGGCACGCCGGTGCACCGGGGCCGCAGCCAGCAGCTGTGGCAGGTGGAGATCACCGATGCCGACGAGCGGTTGGTCGCCCGCGGTCAGGTCCGCCTCCAGAACCTCTCGCGCGACTGAGCGGCGGCACCCGGACGGTTCAGCTGCGGGCCTCGTCCAGCACCGGCTCCGAGGTCAGGTCGGCGTCGGAGTCGGTGTCGTCGGGCACCCGGCTGACCCGTACCTCGGTGATCGCCCGGTGGTCGATGCCGGCCACCATCAGCACCCAGCCGTCCAGGGTGACGTCCTCGCCGGCGACGGTGGGGATGTGCCCGAGTCGGGCCAGCACCAGCCCGGCGACGGTGGTGTAGTCGCCTTCCGGGCGCGACGGCAGCTCGACGCCGATGTCCGGCAGGTCGTGCACCGGGAAGGTGCCGGGCAGCAGCAGCGCGCCGTCGGGGTCGCGGCGGACCGAGCGCACGTCCCGGTCGGTCTCGTCGTAGATCTCACCGACGATCTCCTCCAGGATGTCCTCCAGCGTGACGATGCCGTCGACAGCGCCGCGCTCGTCCACGACGAGTGCGATGTGTTGACGCTCGGCCTTGAACTGGCGCAGCGCCTCCACGACGGGCAACGAGTCGGGCAGCAGCATCGGAGGGCGGGCGATCTCGTCGACCGGGCGGTCGTCGGGCACCCCCACCAGGTCGCGCAGGTGGATCACGCCGGCCGTGTCGTCCAGGCCGCCGTGTCGCACGACCGGCGCGCGGGAGTGCCCGGTGGCGGCCAGCACGAGCCGCGCGGCCTCCGCGGTGGTCCCGCTGTCGAGCGTGAAGACCTGCAACCGGGGTACGAGGACAGCCCGCAACCGTCGGTCGGCGATCTCCACCGCGCCGGCGATGATGGTGCGTTGTTCCTTGGTGAAGCCGTGGTTGCCGGCGACGATGTCCCGCAGCTCGTCCGGGCCGATCTCCTCCGGCTGGTGCTTGGGGTTGAGCCCGACCAGGCGGACCACCACGTCGCTGGTGGCGCCGAGCGCCCAGACGGCCGGGCGGGTGAACGTGGCGAGCAGGTCGAGTGGGCGGGCCACCAGCAGCGCCCACCGCTCGGCGGCCTGCATGGCGATCCGTTTGGGTGCCAGCTCGCCGAAGACCAGGGTGACGAACGTCAGCGCGAGGGTGACCACCACGATCGCCATCGTCTCGGCGGCGCCGCCGAAGATTCCGAGCAGCGGCACGAGAGGCTTGGCCAGCGAGACCGCCGCGGCGGCGGAGGCGAGGAAGCCGGCGAGGGTGATGCCGATCTGGATGGTGGCCAGGAAACGGTTCGGGTCCTTGGCGAGGCGGGCCAGCACCCGGCCCCCGCGACTGGTCCGTTCCAACCGCTGGATCTGGCTGTCCCGCAGTGACACCAACGCCATCTCGCTGCCCGCGAAGAGCGCGTTGATCACGACCAGGATTCCGACCAGGGCCAGTTGGCTCCCGTAGCTCTGCACGCCCGGTTCGCTCCCTCGTGGTGGTGGCACCGGCTGGTACGCACGGCGCCCGCCGGTCGGCGAGCCCGCCCGGCGTAGGCGTGTGATTGCCCCGTCCGGCGCCCGCTGAATCATGCGCCGGCGAGGCTACGCCGGATAGGTCGCCGGTGACGCTATGCGGGATCGGCCGCCGGGGTGGTCGGCAGATCGAGGACGTACGAGTCGCCCTCCAGGCGGAAGCCGAGCCGGTGGTAGTACGGCGCGACCATCCGGGGCGGGCTGACCACCTGGCGGAAGCCTCGTTCGGTGAACAGGTGGCTGCGCCGGTAGACGAACTCGCCCGGGGTGAAGTCGCGGAACTTGGGGGTCACGTAGTCCAGGTCGATCTGGGCGACACCGCGGGCCTCGGCGTGGGACAGCACGACGCCGACCACCTCGTCGGCGGTGACCACCAGGAAGGCGGATCGTCCCGAGGTGTCCGGGTCCCACCGGAAGTCGGGGTTGAAGCGGGCGATGTCAGCGGCGTGCACCCGCAGCGTGTGGGCGAGGAACTGGTCGCCGACGCCGACCTCGACCACCTGGTAGGTCTTCTCGTCGTGCCGGGTGGCGAGCATTCCCCGCAGGTACCAGAGGTTGATCACCGTAAGCACGATGTTGAGGCCGACCATGGGCCAGACCTCGATCGCGGCGTTGTAGCCGATCAGCACGAGGCAGCCGACGAGGTTGAGCGCGCGCAGCCGCAGGATGCGCGACTGCAGCAGCGACCAGACCAGCACCGCGGAGCCGGCCCAGCCGACGAGATCCAACCAGTTCACGCCGCGAGACTAGTGCCCGCCCAGGTCAGAAGCGTCAGCGGGCAGCTCCAGCAGCCACTCCTCGACGTCTTCGCCGCGGCCGTTGGCGTACCCCGAGTCCTCGCCGACCACCACGAACCCGCACTTGCGCAGCACCGCGAGGGACGCGGCGTTGTCCTTGGCGGCGCGGGCGTGCACCGGTCGGGGCAGCTCGCGCAGCAGGGCGGCCAGGGCCGCCGTGGCGTGGCCCCGGCCCCAGCGTTCCCTGTCGATCCAGTAGCTGACCTCGGTCTGGTCGTCGACCGGGAAGGCGCTCACGTAGCCGACCACCTCGCCGTCGACCTCGACGGTCCGGACCCGGTTCGCCGGGTTGGTGAGCACCCGCGCCCAGTGCCGGGCGAACTCCCGACGGTCGGACGGGTCCTTGGCGACGAAGGCGGCCATCCGGTTGGCCTCCGGGTCCTGCTGGAACAGGAAGAACTCGACGAGGTCGTCCTCCAGGACCGGGCGCAGCCGCAGATCAGAAGTCATCGGCCGAGGGTACGCAACGGCGGGCCCGCGCGGCTCGCTCAGTCGCTCACGGCGGCGACCGCCAGCACGGCGGCGAGCAGGGAGCTGGCCACCGACAGCAGGCGACGCCACGGCACCCGCGCGTCGACCACGGGCAGGGCGGACCACCGGGTCACGGCCAGTGCCGCTCCCGCCGCGGACAGACCGGCCCCGAGAGGCCAGAGCCAGACCGGCACCACCGACCAGTCGCCCATCCGGTGCGCCAACCCGAGATAGGCGAACGCCCACACCACCGCCGCCACCACTGTCACCCGGTCCAGTTCGCGGCGGCGGGCGGTGCCGAGCAGGGACAGGCCACCGAGGAAGGTGAACGCCACAGCGAGACCGGCGCCGATCCAGACGGGGGCCACCGGTGCCGCCTCCTCCGCCTCCTTCTCGGGTACGCCGAGCAGTCGCAGCCCGATCGGCTCGACGCCCTTGTCGGTGTTGCCGAGCACCACCACCGCCCTGCCGGTGGCCCGTTCGAGGCCGATGTAGGACCGGAACCCGCCGGTCGCGCCGTTGTGCCAGACCACCTCGTGGTCGCCGTGCCGGGTGGTGAACCAGCCGTACCCGATGTGGGTGTTCTCGTCCTCGCGGAAGCGGGCGGTGGTGGCGTCGGCGCCGGGTGCGGTGCCGGCGAGGGTCGCGGCGGCCAACCGGCCCAGGTCCTCGGCGGTGGACCAGGGGCCGACGCCGGCCGGGGCGTACCCCACTCCCGACCAGGTGTCGAGGGGCCGGCCGGAGGCCCGGCCGCCGTGGGCGCGACCGGCCGGCAGGTCGTCGGCGTGGGTGGCGATCACTGTGGCGTGCATGCCGAGCGGTTGGAGCAGCCGCGCCCGCAGCAGATCGGCGTACGCGACGCCGGCCTTCGCGGCGAGCGCGTGACCGAGCACGGCCGGCCCGAGGTTGGAGTAGTGGACCTCCCCGCGATCGTCGTCGTCGGGGGTGACCCGGTCGGCGGCGCTGCGGACGGCGTCGGTGTCCTGCCCGGCGTACGGGTTGCCGCCGGACACGTTGGACCAGAGGATGCGTGCCCAGCCCAGGATGCCGTCGGGGGCGAGCCGGGGCAGACCGGCGCGGTGGCTGGCCAACTCGGCGAGCGTCACGTCGCGGGCGGGGCCGGTGACCGTGGGCCAGGTGGCGCCGAGAGGGTCGTCGGGGCGGACGACCCCGGCGGCGGCCTGGTCGGCGAGGAGCATGCCGGTGAGCGCCTTGGTGACCGAGCCGATCTCGAACGAGGTGCCGGGCTCGACGGGCTGGCCGGTCCGGTCCCGGTCACCCAGGCCGGCGGTGCGGATCCGGCCGTTCTCGACCAGTGCGACGGCGAGCCCGCGGTGTCCCGACGGGTCGCGTACGGCCGCGCGTGCGGCGCCGGCCAGGTCGGCGTCGCCGGTGGTCTGCGCGCCGAGGCGGGCCACCCGGGGCATGAGCGCGATTCCGGCGAGGCCGGCGATCAGCGCGACGACGATGGTGATCACTGTCGTCCGGCGCATGGTGCTTCTCCCTGCTGCTCGTCGTGCGGGCGGTCGGTGCTGCGGGCGTGGGTCATCGGCCGGCGGCGGTGAGGATGGTCAGCAGCGGCACCACGCGTTCGGCGGGGACGGCCCACCGACCCCGGCCGGTGCTGCTCAGCCAGCCGGCGGCGGTGATCTGGCGCAGGTGGTGGTGGAGTTGGCCGGTGGTGCCCAGTTCCTCGATCTCGGCGAGCTCGCTGGTGCTCTGCCGGCCGTCGAGGATCTCGCGCAGCAGCCGCAGCCGCACCGGGTGGGCCAACGCGGAGAGCGTGCTGGCCAGCTCCGTCCAGTCGGCTGCGAGCACGTCGTCGACGGTGCGGCCGTACTGCCAGTCGTAGTGCTGCCCGGCCACGCGGACGGTGCCGGTGTAGAGGACGGCGCCGGTGCCCTCGGGCGGCAGGCGCTGCTTGAGGCCGTCGAGTGCCCAGAAGGTGCCCTCGGATGCGGGCGGCGCTGGTGGCGCCGCCGCCAGGCGCTCGTTCAACGCGGCGACCTGGGTCTCCAGCGCGGCGAGCCGCGACTCCATGGTGGTCATGGGTTGATAGTACGTACAAACGTATTCCCGTACAAGCCGGGGGCCGGGAGGGCCGGCGCGGGTCTTTGGTCCCGAGCCCCTCGGGCGCAAGGCCTCTGCCCTGGGTGATCAGTCAGCGGGATGGTGAGACGGACGGCGTGCGGATGTCGCGCCGCGCGGGACGGGGAGGTCACTGGTGGCGAATACGGGCGGTCCGGGCCGGACGCTGGAGGGCACGATCGATGTGCCCGTCGCGGTCGGGCTCGACGCGGCAGAGGCCGCCGCCCGATTGCGGGTGAACGGACCCAACGCGGTGGCACCGCCGCCGCGCCGGCACGCGGCCGTACGGGTGCTGCACCAGCTCACCGACCCGCTCGTGGCCCTGCTGCTCGCCGCCGCGGTGGTGACCACGGTGCTCGGCGACTACCCGGACACGGCGGTGATCGTCCTGGTCGTGCTGGTGAACACGATCATCGGGGTGGTGCAGGAGATCCGCGCGGACCGCGCCATCGCGGCGCTGGGCCAGCTCGCCGCCCCCACCGCCCGGGTGGTCCGTGACGGCCGGGACCTGGCCGTCCCCGCCGCCGACCTGGTCCACGGCGACCTCGTCCGGGTCGAGGCCGGCGACATCGTGCCGGCCGACCTGCTGCTGGTCGAGGCGAACCGGCTGCAACTGGATGAATCCGCGTTGAGTGGTGAGTCGGTACCGGTGGGGCGGACCGTCGGTCAGGAGGCGCTGGCCGGGACGGTGGTCACCACCGGACGCGCGGACGGCACCGTGCTCCGGACGGGGCCTGCGAGCGCGTTGGGCCGGATCAGCGCCCTGGTGGCGGGCACTCGGCCTGGCGCCACTCCCCTGCAGCGCCGCCTCTCCGCCCTGGGCCGCACGCTCGGGTTGGTCGCGGTCGTGTTGTCGGGGCTGGTATTCGCGATCGGGGTGATCAGCGGTCGGCCGCTGGTCGACATGGCCATCACGGCGGTGAGCCTGGTCGTCGCGGCGGTACCCGAGTCGCTGCCGGCGGTGGTGACCCTGGCGCTGGCGCTGGGCGCGCGCCGGATGGCCGCCGCGCACGCCATTCCGCGTCGGCTGCACGCGGTGGAGACACTCGGCTCGGTGACCGTGATCGCCTCCGACAAGACGGGCACCCTCACGGAGGGGCGCATGGCGGTGCAGCAGGTCGCCACCACCGACGGGGAGCGGTACGAGGTCACCGGCAGCGGGTACGCCCCGCACGGCGCCGTGCACCAGGATGGCGCGCCGGTGGCCGTACCTGAGGAACTCCGCCGGCTGGCGCGGGCCGGGCTGCTCTGCAACGACGCCGCCCTGTCACCCCCGGACGACGAACGACGCGACTGGGGCGCCGTGGGCGATCCTCTCGAAGCGGCGCTCGTGGCCTTCGCGGCCCGGTGCGGCCTCGACCCGCAGGACACCCGCGCGGCCTGGCCACGGGTCGCCGAGCACCCGTTCGACCAGGCCCAACGGCGGATGGTCACGGTGCACCGCTCCTGCGACCAGCGCTATCTCGTGGTCTGCAAGGGCGCCCCGGAGAGCGTCCTCACCACGTCCCTGCTCGACGCCACCGACGACGAGATCGCCGCGCTGACCCGCACCGCCCACCGGCTCGCCGGGGAGGGCCTGCGGGTGCTCGCCGTCGCCGCCGCCCTGGCGGACACGTCGCCGGACCCCGCCGCGCCGACCGGCCTGCGCCCGCTCGGGCTGGTCGCCGTCGGTGACCCGCTGCGCGCCGGCGCGCCCGAGATCGCCGAGAGCCTCGACGCCGCCGGGGTACGGCTGCTGCTGATCACCGGCGATCACCCGGCCACCGCCGCCGCGATCGGCTCCCAGCTCGGCCTGTGGCACGACGGTGACCCTCTCGCCCGCGGCGACGACGACTCGACGGCGCACCCGGACACCCGGGTCTTCGCCCGGACCCAGCCGGAACAGAAGCTCGACATCATCGCGGACCTGCAGGCCCGCGGTCACGTGGTCGCGATGACCGGCGACGGAGTCAACGACGCGCCGGCGCTGCGCCGCGCCGACATCGGGGTGGCGATGGGTGGCGGCACCGAGGTCGCCCGGCAGGCCGCCGACCTGGTCCTCGTCGACGACGACCTGTCCACTGTTGCCGCCGCCATCGGTGAGGGCCGCCGCATCTACGACAACATCCGCCGGTTCCTGCGCTACGCCCTCTCCGGTGGCGTGGCGGAGATCATGGTGATGCTCATCGGCCCGCTGTTCGGATTGGCCGTACCGCTGCTGCCCGCCCAGATCCTCTGGATCAACCTGCTGACTCACGGGGTGCCCGGGGTGGCGCTCGGCGCCGAGCCGGCCGAACCCGGCACCCTGCGGCGCGCGCCGCGCTCGCCACAGGAGTCGGTGCTCGGCGCCGGGCTCGGCCGGGACGTCCTGGTCACCGGCGCGCTGATCGCAGCCGTGGTGCTCGGCGCCGGTGTGGTCGCCGCCGACCGGGACCTGCCCTGGCAGTCGGTGGTCTTCGTGGTGCTCGGGCTGGCCCAGCTCGGCGTGGCACTGGCCGTCCGGGCACCCCGGCCAGCGGGCGCGCGGCGCGGCAACCCCGGCCTCCTCGTCGCGGTCGCGGTGTCGGCACTGTTGCAGGTCGGCGGGGTGCTGTTCGCCCCGCTGCGGGACCTGCTCGGCACCGACCCCCTGGCACCGACCGTGCTGCTGGCCTGCGCGGTGGTCAGCGCCCTGCCCGGGTTGGTGCTGCGGCTGACCCGTCGCCGTCCGACACCGCCGAGCGACCGGGTCGACGGGACCAATGGCCCCCGGTCCCTTACCTTCCGCCCCTGACCGTCCGGCCCGCACCGCAGGAGGATGAAGACGGAACTAAGGAGGACGTGATGACCAACAGATCCGGTGCCCCCGTGGTGGTGGCTGTGGACGGCTCGACATCGGCGCTGGAGGCGGTGCGTGTCGCCGCCCGGGAGGCCGCGACGCGGGGCCGCCCGCTGCGGGTGGTGCACGCGTTCATCTGGTCGCTCTACGGCGTGTCGTTGGAGCCGGCGCCGGGCGCTCCCGTCAACGCCGGGTTCCGGCACCAGGCGGAGCAGTTGGTCGCCGAGGCGGTGACCGAGGCCAGCAAGGTCGCACCGGAGCTCGCCGTCACCGGCGCGATCGTCGAGGGCGCGCCCACGCCGATGCTGCTGGTCGAGGCCCGGGACGCGGCGCTGCTGGTGCTCGGCAGCCGGGGCCTGGGCGGCTTCGGCGGGCTGCTGATCGGCTCGGTGGCGGTGCAGGTCTCCGCCCGCGCCGACTGCCCGGTACTGGTCGTCAAGGGTGAGGCCCGCGCCGACGGGCCGGTCCTGGTCGGGGTCGACGGCTCGGACCTCTCCGCCCAGGCGCTGGGGTTCGCCTTCGAGGAAGCCTCGTTGCGCGGCACCGATCTGGTGGCGGTGCACGCCTGGATCATCCCGGCGGCGCCGAGCGACCTCCTGCCGATAGCGAACGACGTGGAAGCGCTCATCGCAGAGGAGGAGCGGGTGCTCGCCGAGGCGATCGCCGGTTGGTCCGAGCGCTACCCCGACGTGCCGGTGCGGCGCCGAGTGGCGTACGGCGCACCGGCGCGGATGCTGGTGGAGGAGTCGGCCACGGCGCAGCTCACCGTGGTCGGTGCACGCGGCCGTGGCGCGCTGGCCGGCATGCTGCTCGGCTCGGTGAGCCACACGGTGCTGCACCACTCGCACAGCCCGGTGGTCGTCGTTCGGCACCGCCGCGAGGATCGCAAGGACTGACCCCTCGTACCGTCCGCGCCGGCCACTCCCCCTCGGCCGGCGCGGACCCACGTCCGGTGTCACGTCACCCGGCCGGCCGGCGCGTTCGGTCGGCCGGTGCCGGCGCGTTCGGCGCCGTGACGGCTGCGCACCGCCGACAATGGGCTGACCGACCCAGGGAGTGCCGATGAACCGACCTGTCGTGGTGGGCGTGGACGGATCGCCGTCCAGCCTCGTCGCCGCGGAGCACGCCGCCCGCGCCGCCCTGCTCCGGTCCCGGACGCTGCGCCTGGTGCACGGCTACCTGCATCCGTTCGGCTACGGCGTGCCGCTCAACCCGTACGAACTCGGGGTGCCGGTGCCCTCCGAGGAGGCGCAGAAGATGTTGGAGCGCACGGCGGCCGAGCTGACCGACCGGTGGCCCGGCCTGGTCGTCGAGGTGCGCCAGGTCGCCGGTGGACCCGGCATCACCCTGATCGAGGAGTCCCGCCAGGCCGAGTTGGTAGTGGTGGGCAACCGAGGGCTGGGCGGGTTCGCCGGGCTGCTGCTCGGCTCGGTCGGCACGCAGGTGGCCGCGCACGCGCACTGCCCGGTGCTGGTGGTCCGCCCGGACGAACAGCCGATCCCGGTGGACGCTCCGGTGCTCGTCGGCGTCGACGGGTCGGAGTCGTCCCGGCTCGCCGCGGGCTACGCCGCCGACGAGGCCGCCCTGCGGGACGTGCCGCTGGTGCTGGTACACGTCGGCCCGGCGGACGAGGAGCGGACGGTGCCGGAGGAGGTCGAGGAGTCGCAGGCCGCGCACCAGGCCGACACGGTACGGCTGCTCGCCGACGCCTCCGCCGCCGTTCGCGCCGAGCATCCCGACCTGGTGGTGCGGGAGCATCCGGTCCGCGCGGCCGGCGCGGCCCAGGGGCTCGTCGAGGCCAGCGGCACGGCGTCGCTGCTGGTCGTGGGCACCCGGGGCCGGGCCGGATTCGCCGGGCTGCTGCTCGGCTCGGTCAGTCAAGCGGCGATCCAGCACGCGCACTGCCCGGTGCTGGTCGCCCACCCCTACCCGGTCAGCTGACCGGTGTGTCGTCGGATCGACCGAGCATCTGCAGGAAGTCGGTGGTGAGGGCGAACGGGTCGGCGGGGCCGCTGGCCGGCGGTCGACGCTCGATCTGGTCGGCCAACTCCCCGGCGGCACGCCGGATCCGGCCGCGCAACGCGCCGTCGGCGGTGCCGTCCGACCAGTCCTCCGGTGCGGCGAAGACGGCGGTCGGGACCACCACCGACCGGAGGTAGGCGAACATCGGGCGGACGGCGTGCTCCAGTGCCAGCGAGTGCCGGGCGGTGCCGCCGGTCGCCCCGATCAGCACCGGCCGGTCGACCAGCGAACCCGAATCCAACACGTCGAAGAAGGACTTGAACAGCCCGTTGTAGGAGGCGCTGAAGATCGGGGTGACGGCGATGAGCCCGTCGGCCCCGGTGACCGCGTCGATGACCTCACGCAGCGCCGCCGGCGGGAACCCGGTGAGCATGTTGTTCACCACGTCGTGGGCGTACTCCCGCAGGTCGACGACGTGCAGCTCCACCTCGGAGCCGCGCCGGACCAACTCGTCGCGGGTGGCCGCGGCGAGCTGGTCGGCGAGCAGCCGGGTCGACGAGGGCTGACTCAGCCCCGCCGAGACCACGGCCAGGGTGCGGCGGGTCATCGGGTCGCCCCCTCCGGCGCCTTGCCCGTCACGTCGTCGACGGCGTGCACGGTGCTGTCCTTGGCGCCACCGGCGGCGGCGACCATCGCGGCGTGGGTGGGAGCCTCCGGCACGTGCGCCGGACGCAGCGCCGCGAACTCCTTACGCAGCACCGGCACCACCTCCTCGCCGAGCAGGTCGAGCTGCTCCAGCACGGTCTTCAGGGGCAGCCCGGCGTGGTCCATCAGGAAGAGCTGCCGCTGGTAGTCGCCGACGTACTCCCGGAAGCCGAGCGTGCGGTCGATGACCTGCTGCGGGCTGCCCACGGTCAGCGGGGTCTCCCGGGTGAACTCCTCCAGCGACGGCCCGTGCCCGTAGACCGGGGCGTTGTCGAAGTACGGACGGAACTCCCGGACCGCGTCCTGCGAGTTGCGCCGCATGAACACCTGCCCACCGAGACCGACGATGGCCTGGTCGACGGAGCCGTGGCCGTAGTGCGCGTACCGCTGGCGGTAGAGCGCGATCATCCGCTGGGTGTGCTCCTTGGGCCAGAAGATGTGATTGGCGAAGAAACCGTCGCCGTAGTACGCGGCCTGCTCGGCGATCTCCGGGCTGCGGATCGAGCCGTGCCAGACGAACGGGGGCACGCCGTCGAGCGGGCGCGGCGTCGAGGTGAACGACTGCAGGGGGGTGCGGTACTTGCCCTTCCAGTCGACCACGTCCTCGCGCCACAGCCGGTGCAGCAGGTCGTAGTTCTCGATCGCGAGCGGGATGCCGGCGCGGATGTCCTTGCCGAACCACGGGTAGACCGGGCCGGTGTTGCCGCGGCCCATCATCAGATCCACCCGGCCGCCGGAGAGGTGCTGGAGCATCGCGTAGTCCTCGGCGATCTTCACCGGGTCGTTGGTGGTGATCAGCGTGGTCGCGGTGGACAGCAGCAGCCGCTCGGTGCGCGCCGCGATGTAGCCGAGCATGGTGGTCGGCGAGGAGGGCACGAACGGCGGGTTGTGGTGCTCGCCCGTGGCGAAGACGTCCAGGCCGACCTCTTCGGCCTTGAGCGCGATGGCGACCATCGCCTTGATCCGCTCATGCTCGGTCGGCTCCCGACCGGTGGTCGGGTCGACCGTGACGTCACCGACGGTGAAGACTCCGAACTGCATGACCAGCTCCCTGCGTGTAGAACCGGGTCATTCGTGGTGCCCGGACGCAGCTCTCAACTTATTTGACGACGCAACTATTCCGAAGGCGGCACGTCTCGGGGTGGCGCGGGTCACCACCAGCAGCGGACAGACGTGGCCGAACTGGGCTTCGCCGCCGGGCTCAAGCCAGGCGGTGACGTCGCTGGCGGCGGCGGCCTGCTGGGTGGTCAGCTCTCGCGGGCATCGAGCGGCCGTGACCTCAGCCGCCCGCGACCTCAGCCGCCCGCCACCGACGGCAACACCTGCACCTCGGCCTCGTCGCCGACCGGGGTGGCCAGACCGCCGGAGCGCCGGCAATCCTCACCGTCGACGAAGACGTTGACGTAACGGCGCAGCTCGCCGCGCTCGTCACGGATGCGCCGGGACAGCCGCGGATGATGGGCGGCCACCTCGTCGAGGACCGCCCGCAGCGTCCCGGCGGCGGTGACGCTCAGCCGACTGGCACCACCGGCCTCGCCGCGCAGCGGGCCGGGCAGCAGCACGGTGACCATCTCAGACCGCCGCGGCGCGAACGCAGAGCACGTCGGGCAGGTGCGCGGCCACCAGGGACCAGGAGTCACCCTCGTCGCGGCTGGCATAGACCTCGCCGGAGCGGGTGCCGAAGTAGACCCCACTTGGGGTGGCCTCGTCGGCGCACATCGCGTCGCGCAGCACCGCCGGATAGAACGGCCCCTCGGGCAGCCCCACCGACAGCGGCTCCCACTTGCCGCCCGCGTCTGCGGAACGGAACACCCGGCAGCGGTGGTCGGTGGGGAACCGCTCGCTGTCGGCCACCAACGGGAAGGTCCACACCATGCCGCCCCGCCCCGGGTGGGCCACCATCGGGAAGCCGAAGTCGCTGGGCAGCCCGTCGGCGATCGAGGACCAGGTGCGGCCGTCGTCGTCGGAGCGGTAGACACCGTGGTGGTTCTGCGCGTAGAGCCGCTCGGGGTTGCCGGCGTCCCGGGCGACCTTGTGCACGCACTGGCCGAACTCCGGCCACTCGTCGGGCATGAAGTAGGCACGGATGCCGGTGTTGCCCGGGGCCCAGCTCGCCCCGGCGTCCTCCGAGCGGTAGACCCCGCCGGTGGACATCGCGACCAGCAGCCGGGCCGGGTCACGCGGATGGGGCAGCACGGTGTGCACGGCCTGACCGCCGAAGCCGGCCTCCCACTGGGGGCGGTGCGGGTGGTCCCAGAGGGAGCGGACCAGCTCGAAGCTGCGGCCACCATCGGTGGACCGGAACAGCGCGGACGGCTCGGTGCCGGCCCAGACCACGTCCGGCTGGTCGGGACCGGCCGGCATCAGCTGCCAGACCCGCCCGAGGGAGACGCCGGTGTCGGCCGGGAACGCGACCGGCGCCTCGTCGGGCTCGTCCCAGGAGGCGCCGAGGTCGTCGCTGGTGGCGACGCTGGGCCCGAAGTGCGAACTGGCCACCCCGGCGAGCAGGCGCGGGGTGGAGCGACGGGTGTCGACCGCGACCGAATAGACACCGGTCATCGGGAAGTGTGGGCCGGTGATCTCCCAACTGCGCCGGTCGTCGGTGCTGGTGGCGAGAAACAATCCCTTGGCCGTGCCGATCGCGAGCAGTGTTGCCATGACGTCCTCCGAACCGTCCGTGAGCAGGTGGGGTGATTATGGCCACACCCCCTGACACGTTCGCGGGACACACGCCCGGGGATCAGCGCCGGGTGCGGGGCACGTGTCGCCGGTACGCGCTGACCGTCGGGTCGCCGTCGAGCCAGAACCGCCACGGCAGGTCGTGCGCGCCGGTCACGCCGACCCGCGGACCGGCGACAACCGTCTCCGGCGGCACCGGCCGCGTCGGCGGGCGCAACCGGACCGGACCGTCGCCCAGCAGATACCCGCCGTACGCGGAGCGGTCGATGCCGAGCGTGGCGCAGAGCCGGGCCGGCCCACGGGCGAGGTCCACGTCCCGGCGTACGGCCGGCCGGCGGTCGCGAGCCGTGGCCAGGCCGTCGACCACCTCCCCGGCGCGCAGCAGCACGGCGGAAGCCTCCCCCTCGACACCGGTCACCACGTTCATGCACCAGTGCATCCCGTAGGTGAAGTAGACGTACGCGTGCCCGGCCGGGCCGAACATCACCGCGTTGCGTGGGGTGCGCCCCCGGTGGGCGTGCGAGGCCTGGTCCCCGGCCATGCCCGCGTACGCCTCGACCTCGGTGATCCGGACGGTGACGCCTCCCGCGTGCAGCTCGCAGCCCAGCAGCCCGCGGGCGGCCGGCAGCAGGGGGCCGGCGAGCAGGTCGGCCAGTGCCGCCAGGTCGGCGTCGGTGCCGTGGTCACCGGGCATGTCGGTGGCGTGGTCACCGGGCAACAGGTCCATGGCTCGACGGTACCCAGCCGGGCGGCGATCGCCACGCACAACCGCTCGCGGTTTCAACGTTCTGTTGACAATGCTGTGTTGAGGGTGTGTGCTCGGGACATGACGACGAACGACCCGTTCACCGCGCCGCACCCTGCCCACGCCCGCGCCCACCGCACCCACGAGGCACTCCAGCGGATCAGCGACCGGCACGCCGGCACCGACGCACAGCGGGCGCGCTGGGCCCACCCGTACGTGCTGGACCCGTGGGAGGCGGTCGCCCTGGTCACCGCGCTGGCCGCCGGCGGGGCCGAGCGGGAGCCGACGGAGGAGCCGGTCGACGCCGCCGACCTGACCGCGGCGCTGACCCTGCTGCCGCACGTCCGCGCCGAGCTGGACGCGCTGGAGGCCGGGCTGATGACGCTGGCCCGCGACCGGGGGCTGACCTGGCAGGCCATCGCGTACGGGCTGGGGCTGGGCAGCGCACAGGCGGCCCGGCAGCGCTACGAGCGGGTCGCCGCCCGCTCGGCCGAGCAGACCCGCTGACCGCGCACCCCGCGACCGCGCCCCGCACAAGCAGCCCGCGACCCGGCGCGCACCGCAGCCGCGACCAGACGCGCAAACCGGCACGCCGCGTGCCTGCGGGCGGTGGGACGGGCAGACTGTGCGCACGACGAGGAGGCACCCATGGAGCGCGCGGACATGCTGGCGTACTGCCTGGCCAAGCCGGGGGCGTGGCTGGACCAGCCGTGGGAGGGCGACGAGGTGGTGAAGGTGGGCGGCCGGATCTTCGCGTTCCTCGGCAACGGTGGCGGCGAGCCGACTGTCGGCATCAAGTGCGGGCCGACCCGGGAGGTCGCCGACGAGTGGCTGCACCGGCACCCCGACGACGCGCGGGTGATGGCCTACATCGGTCGGTCCGGGTGGAACACGCTGCGGCTCAACGGCGGGATCGACGCCGACGAGCTGACCGAGGCGGTCGACGCGTCGTACGACATGGTGGTTGCCAAGCTCCCCAAGCGGGAGCGCCCGACGGCCTGAACCGGCCGCGGCGCCGGCGGAACCCGCCGACGCCGCGACGAGGTCAGCGCGGAACGACCCGTTCGGTGGCCCACTCCCGCCAGCCGGCCAGCCGGTCGGCCGCGTCGGCGAGCTGGTCGGCGACCGGGCCGGGACCGGTGGAACCGGGGGTGGTGCGGGCCGCGAGGGCCGAACGGACCGAGAGCACGTCGCGCACCGACGGGTCGAGGTGCTCGCTGATCGCGGCCAGGTCCTCGTCCGAGACGTCATTCAGCTCGCACTCGCGGGCCGCGCAGAGCGCCACCAGCCGGCCGGTGATCTCGTGCGCGTCCCGGAACGGCACGTTGCGCCGGACCAGCCAGTCGGCGACCTCGGTCGCGAGGGAGAAGCCGACCGGGGCGGCGGCGACGAGGCGGTCCACCCGGACCGTCATCGTGGAGATCATTCCCGCCAGCGCCGGCAGCAGCAGCTCCAGGGTGTCGACGGCGTCGAAGGCCGGCTCCTTGTCCTCCTGCATGTCCCGGTCGTAGGTCATCGGCAGGCCCTTGAGCATGGTGAGCACTGTCACCAGGCCACCGACGAGGCGCCCGGACTTGCCGCGCGCCAGCTCCGCGATGTCCGCGTTCTTCTTCTGCGGCATGATCGACGAGCCGGTGGCGAACGAGTCGTCCAGCTCGACCCAGCCGAACTCGTGCGACGTCCAGAGCACCACCTCCTCGCCGAGCCGGGACAGGTGCACCCCGATCATGGCTGTGGTGAAGAGGAACTCGGCGACGAAGTCCCGGTCGGCGACCGCGTCCATCGAGTTGGCGAACGACGTGCGGAAGCCCAGCTCCTTGGCCACGGCCACCGGGTCCAGCGGCAGGCCGGAGCCCGCCAGCGCGCCCGCGCCGAGCGGGCTGACCGCCGCCCGGTGGTCCCAGTCACGCAGACGCTCCAGGTCACGCAGCAGCGGCTGCACGTGGGCGAGCAACCAGTGCCCGAACGTGACCGGCTGGGCGTGCTGGAGGTGGGTCATGCCGGGCGCGGCGGTGTCGATGTGCCGCTCGGCCTGCTCGACCAGCGCCTCGGCCAGCTCGACGAGGCGGCTGGCCACACCGCGGGCGTGGTCCCGCAGATAGAGCCGCAGGTCCGTGGCGACCTGGTCGTTGCGGGATCGGCCGGCGCGCAGCTTGCCGCCGAGGCTGCCGAGGCGCTCCAGCAGGCCGCGCTCCAGCGCGGTGTGCACGTCCTCGTCCTCGATGGTGGGGCGGAACGCCCCGGAGGCACAGGCGGCCTCCAGGTCGTCCAACGCGGCCAGCATGCGGCCCAGCTCCTCCGGATCGAGCAGGCCGGCGCCGGCCAGGACCCGGGCGTGCGCCCGGGAACCAGCGATGTCGTACGGGGCCAGGCGCCAGTCGAACTGCACACTCACCGACAGTCGGGCGAGCGCCTCGGCGGGGCCGCCAGCGAACCGGCCACCCCACAGGCTCGTCCGGTTGGTGGCGGCACTGTTCTCGGTCAGGCTCTTGTCGTCCACGTCGCCCATCATTGCCCTGCCTGCCTTTCGCTCGCGACTGCGGGGCTCACTCGCTGCGCTCTCTCACTCCGCGCGCTCGCACGTGTCACTGTCCGCCACCGCCCAGCCGGGCGTCCCGAGCGGCGGCCATCCGACTCGGCAGGCCCCACAACTGCACGAAGCCCTTGGCCAGGGACTGGTCGAAGGTGTCGCCGGTGTCGTAGGTGGCCATCCCGAAGTCGTAGAGGCTCGCCTCGGAGCGCCGACCCGTCACGGTGGCCCGGCCGCCGTGCAGGGTCATCCGCACCTCACCGCTCACGTGCCGCTGCGCGTCGTCGATGAACGCGTCCAGCGAGTCCTTCAGCGGCGAGAACCACAGGCCGTCGTAGACCAGCTCGCCCCAGCGCTGGTCGACGCTCCGCTTGAACCGGGCAAGGTCGCGTTCCACGGTCACCGCCTCCAGCTCCTGGTGGGCGGTGATCAGCGCGATCGCGCCGGGTGCCTCGTACACCTCGCGGCTCTTGATTCCGACCAGGCGGTCCTCGACCATGTCGAGCCGGCCGACGCCCTGGGCGCCGGCGCGCCGGTTCAGCTCCAGGATCGCCTGGTACGGGGTGACCGTCTCACCGTCGATCGCCACCGGCACCCCGCCGTCGAAGGTGATCACGACCTCGTCGGCGTCGCGGTCCGACGTCGGGTCGGCAGTGTACGAGTAGAGGTCCTCGACGGGCGCGTTCCAGATGTCCTCCAGGAACCCGGTCTCCACCGCCCGACCCCACAGGTTCTGGTCGATGGAGTAGGGGGACTTGGCCGACACGTCGATCGGCAGCCCCTTCTCCTCGGCGAAGGCGATCGCCTTGTCCCGGGTCCAGGCGAAGTCCCGGGCCGGCGCGATGATCTTCAGGTCGGGGGCGAGCGCGTTCAGGCCCACCTCGAACCGGACCTGGTCGTTGCCCTTGCCGGTGCAGCCGTGCGACACGATCGTGCCGTCGTGCTTGCGCGCCGCCGCCACCAGGTGCTTCACGATCAGCGGCCGGGACAGCGCCGACACCAGCGGGTAGCGGTCCATGTAGAGGGCGTTGGCCCGGATGGCCGGCAGGCAGTAGTCGGCGGCGAACTCGTCGCGCGCGTCGACCACCTCCGACTCGGCGGCACCGCAGTCCAGGGCACGCTGCCGGATCGCGTCGAGGTCCTCGCCGCCCTGACCGACGTCGACCGCGACCGCGATCACCTCGGCACCGGTCTGCTCGGCCAGGTACGGAATGGCGACGGAGGTGTCCAACCCTCCGGAGTACGCGAGCACGACCCGCTCGGTCATGATGCGGTGTTCCCTTCGGCGTTGTCTTCCCGTCGGGCCCAGCCGGCGAGCTTCTCGCCGAGCGCGGCCCCACCGACGGCCTCGCGGGCCACGACGAGGATGGTGTCGTCGCCGGCGATGGTGCCGACGATCTCGGGCAGGCCCGCTCTGTCCAACGCGCTGGCCAGGTACTGGGCTGCGCCCGGCGGGGTACGCAGCACGGCGATGTTGCCGCTGGAATCGACGCCGTTGAGCAGCTCGTGCAGCAGCCGCATCAGCCTGGCCGGCGCCGCCTCGGCGTCGCGCAACGGCCGTTTGCCGTCCTCGGGGATCAGGTAGACGGCCGGGCCGTCGCCGCCGCGCACCTTGACCGCGCCCAACTCCTCCAGGTCCCGCGAGAGGGTGGCCTGGGTGACGCCGACGCCGTCGGAGGCGAGCAGGTCGGCCAGCTCGGTCTGCGACCGGATCGCCTTGTCGCGGATCAGCTCCACGATCCGGGCGTGCCGGGCCGCGCGGGTCAACGGTGCGGTCATCGGGACTCCCCCGTCGCGGTGTCCAGCAGGAAGGTGAGCAGCGCCTTCTGCACGTGCAGGCGGTTCTCCGCCTGGTCGAAGACCGCGCTCTGCGGGCCGTCGAGCACCTCGTCGGTGATCTCCTCACCGCGGTGCGCCGGCAGGCAGTGCAGCACGATCGCGTCCGGTGCGGCCTGGCCGAGCAGCTCCTTGTTGACCTGGTACGGCAGGAACGGCGTGATCCGGTCCAGCCCGTCGGACTCCTGCCCCATCGAGGTCCAGGTGTCGGTGGCGAGCACATCGGCGTCGCGTACCGCCTGGGCCGGGTCGGTCAGCACCCGCACCGACCCGCCGGTCTCGGCGGCGATCCGGGCCGCCGCGTCCACCACGCCCGGGTCGGGCGCGAACCCGGCCGGCCCGGCGACCCGGACGTGCATGCCAGCCATCGCCCCGGCCAGCAGGTACGACTGCGCCATGTTGTTCGCGCTGTCCCCCACGTAGGTCAGGGTGCGACCGGCCGTGCCGCCACACCGCTCCCGGATGGTGAGCAGGTCGGCCAGCAGCTGGCACGGGTGGAAGCCGTCGGTGAGCGCGTTGACAACCGGCACGCTGGCGCCCGCCGCCACCTCGGCGATCCGGTCGTCGCCGTGGGTGCGCAGCACGATCGCCGCGACGTAGCGGGACAGCACCCGCCCCGCGTCGGCGAGGGCCTCGCCCCGGCCGAAGTGGGTGACCTGCGTGTCCACGACCAGCGGGTGCCCACCCAGTTCGGCGATGCCGGCGTCGAACGAGATCCTGGTCCGCAGGCTCTGCTTGTCGAAGAGCACCGCCACCGAGCGGGGGCCGACCAGCGGCCGGTGGCCGAACCGGTCCGCCTTCATCCGCGCCGCCAGGTCGAGGACCGTGGACTGCTCGGCGGGCGAGAGGTCGTCGTCGCGCAGGAAGTGCCGGGTCATCGAGTCGTCCCCGTCGTGGTGGTCAGCGTGGAGGGTTCGCCCGCCGTGCCGGCGGCCGCCGGGGTCGTCGCGTCCAGTGCGGCGGGCAGCGCGGCGAGGAAGGTGTCCACCTGCGCGGCGGTGAGGATCAGTGGCGGGGCCAACCGGAGCACTGTCGGCTGCACCGGGTTGACCAGGAAGCCGGCCTCCCGCAGGGCCTCGGCCAGCACCGCCGCCACCGGCGCGGTGAGCGCCACACCGAGCAGCAGCCCCTCGCCGCGTACGCCGGCGATCAGCGGATGGCCCAGCGACTCGATGCCGCGGCGCAGCCGCTCGCCGACCCGCTTGACGTTGTCGAGCAGGCCCTCGTTGGCGATGGTCGCCACCACGGCGAGCGCCGCCGCGCAGCTGACCGGGTTGCCGCCGAAGGTGGTGCCGTGCGAACCGGGGGTGAGCAGGTCGGCGGCCGGGCCGAAGGCCAGCGTGGCACCGATGGGCAGCCCGCCGCCCAGACCCTTGGCCAGGGTGACCACGTCCGGCTCCACGCCCTCGGCCTGATGCCTGAACCAGTGCCCGGTGCGGCCCATGCCGGTCTGCACCTCGTCGAGGACCAGCAACGCGCCGTGCCGCGCGGTGATCCGCCGGGCTGCGGCCAGGTAACCGGCCGGCGGGACGACCACACCGTTCTCACCCTGGATCGGCTCCAGGATCAGCATCGCGGTGGCGTCGGAGACGGCCGCCTCCAGGGCGGCGACGTCTCCGTAGTCGACGTGGGTCACCTCGCCGGGCAGCGGCCGGAACGGATCGGCCTTGGCCGGCTGACCGGTCAGCGCGAGCGCGCCCATGGTGCGGCCGTGGAAGCCGCCCCCGGTGGCCACCACGTGCGTGCGGCCGGTACGCCGGGAGAGCTTGAACGCCGTCTCGTTCGCCTCCGCGCCCGAGTTGGAGAAGAAGACCCGGCCGGGCCGGCCGGCGAGCGCCAACAGCAGCTCGGCCAGGGCCACCGGCGGCTCCGCGACGAAGAGGTTGGAAACGTGCCCGAGGGTCGCGACCTGCTTCGACACCGCCGCCACCACGGCCGGGTGGGCGTGACCGAGGGCGTTCACCGCGATGCCACCGACCAGGTCCAGGTATTCGCGGCCGGCGTCGTCGACCACCACGGCACCGGCACCGGAGACCAGCGCCAGCGGCGGCGTGCCGTAGTTGTCCATCATGGACTGCTTCCAGCGCTGCGCCAACGTGCTCACGACGCGACCATCCCGTCTCCCGGCACCACCATCGTTCCGAACCCTTCCGAGGTGAAAACCTCAAGCAACGTCGAGTGCGCCACCCGACCGTCGACGACGTGCGCGGCCGGCACTCCCCCACGCACCGCGCGCAGGCAGGCCTCCATCTTCGGCACCATCCCCGACTCCAGACTGGGCAGCAGCTTCGCCAGGTCGTCCGCGGCGATCTCGGAGACCAGGCTGGTCGTGTCCGGCCAGTCCGCGTACAGGCCGGCCACGTCGGTGAGCACGACCAGCTTGCGGGCCCGCAACGCGATCGCGAGCGCGGCGGCGGCGGTGTCCGCGTTGAGGTTGTGCAGCACCCCGTCCACGTCCGGCGCCACAGTGGAGATCACCGGGATCCGACCGGCCTCGATCAGATCGGTCACCGCGGACACGTCGACCGACTCGACGTCACCGACCTGGCCGACGTCGACCGGCAACCCGTCCACGTACGCCGGGCGGCGCACCGCGGTGAACAACCGGGCGTCCTCGCCCGACAGGCCCACGGCGTACGGGCCGTGCGAATTGATCAACCCGACCAGTTCGCGACCGACCTGCCCGACCAGCACCATCCGGACGACGTCCATCGCCTCGGCCGTGGTCACCCGCAGGCCACCCCGAAACTCGCTGGCGATGCCGAGCCGGCCCAGCATGGCGGAGATCTGCGGACCGCCGCCGTGCACCACCACCGGCTTCAGGCCCGCGTAACGCAGAAAGACCATGTCGGCCGCGAACGCCCGCTGCAACTCGGGATCGGTCATCGCGTTGCCGCCGTACTTGACCACGACCGTGGAGCCGGAGAAGCGTGCCAACCAGGGCAGCGCCTCGATCAGCGTCTCCGCCTTGACCTGGGCGCGAGTCAGGTCGCTGCTGAGACTCACCGTGCCGGCCTTTCGTTCGCGACTGCGGGACTCCGCTGCGCTGCGTTCCTCGCGCTCACGTGGAGTACGCCGAGTTCTCGTGCACGTACGCGTGGGACAGGTCGTTGGTCCAGATCGTCGCGGCCGACGTGCCCGCGTGCAGGTCGATCCGGATCGTCACGTCCCGCCCGGTGAGGTCGACCTTCGAGCGGTCCTCGGCGGCCGCGCCGCCCCGGCACACCCACACCCCGTTGACCGCCACGTCCACCTCGTCCGGCTCGAACGCGGCGGCGGTGGTGCCGACGGCGGCGAGGATCCGACCCCAGTTGGGGTCGTTGCCGAACAGCGCGGTCTTGACCAGGTTGTTGCGGGCCACCGAACGGCCCACCTCGACCGCGTCGTCCTCGTCGGCGGCGCCCACCACGTCGATGGCGATCTGCTTGGTCGCCCCCTCGGCGTCGGCCACCAACTGCTGGGCCAGGTCGTGACAGGCCGCGGTGACGGCGGCGGCCAGCTCGGCCGGAGTCGGCTCGATGCCGCTCGCACCGCTGGCCAGCAGCAACACGGTGTCGTTGGTGGACATGCAGCCGTCGGAGTCGACCCGGTCGAAGGTGACCCGGGTCGCCGCGCGCAGCGCGTCGTCCAGCGCCGCCGGCCCGGCCACCGCGTCAGTGGTCAGCACGCAGAGCATGGTGGCCATTCCCGGCGCGAGCATTCCGGCTCCCTTGGCCATGCCGCCGACCGTCCACCCGCTGCCCCGGGCCACTGTGGTCTTCGACCGGGTGTCCGTGGTCATGATCGCCTCGGCGGCGGCCACGCCGCCGTCGCGGGACAACCGCCGGATCGCCGAGCGGACACCGGGCAGCAGCTTCGGCATCGGCAGCCGCTCACCGATCAACCCGGTGGAGCAGACCGCCACCTCACCGGCGCCGAGGATCAACCGTGGGCTGACCGAGGTCAGCGCGGCGGCGGTGTGCTCGGCGGTGGCGTGGGTGTCCTGGAAGCCGGCCGGGCCGGTGCAGGCGTTGGCGCCACCGGAGTTGAGCACCACCGCGCGGACCACACCGCCCTGCACGACCTGCTGGCTCCAGAGCACCGGCGCGGCCTTGACCCGGTTGGTGGTGAAGACACCGGCGACACCGGCGTCCGGGCCGTCGTTGACCACCAGCGCGACGTCCGCGCCACCACTGGCCTTGAGCCCCGCGGCCACTCCGGCCGCGCGGAACCCCCGAGGGGTGGTGACACTCATGGGCTGACTCCCCAGATCGACAGGCCCGTCGTCTCCGGCAGGCCAAGCATGAGGTTGGCGTTCTGCACGGCCTGACCGGCCGCGCCCTTGCCCAGGTTGTCCAGCGCGCTGAGCACGATCAACCGGCCCGAGTCGACGTCGACGGTGGCCTGCAGGTGACACGAGTTGGAGCCCAGCGTGGCGGCCGTGTGCGGCCAGCGGCCCTCCGGCAGCACGTGCACGAACGGCGCGTCGGCGTACGCCTGCGCCAGCACCTGCTGCGGGTCGACACCGCGCGCCGGCACCGCGGTGACCGTGGCCAGGATGCCGCGCGGCATCGGCGCCAGGACGGGCGTGAACGACAGGCCGGTCGCGCCGGATGCCTGCTTGATCTCCGGCACGTGCTGGTGGGTGCCCACCCGGTACGGCGACAGGTCGCCCAGCACCTCGCTGGCCAGCAGATGCGGCTTCGCCGCCCGACCCGCGCCGGAGGTGCCGGAGGCGGCCACGACCACCACGTCGGCGGGGCTGGCCGCACCATCGGCGATCAGCGGCGCGAGCGCCAGGGTGATCGCGGCGGCGTAGCAGCCGGTGTTCGCCACCCGGGTGGAGCCGGCGATCAGCTCCCGCTGACCGGGCAGCTCGGGCAGACCGTAGGTCCACTGCCCGGCGTGCGTGCCGCCGTAGTACTGCGCCCAGGCGTACGGGTCGGCGAGCCGGTGGTCCGCGCCCAGGTCGACGATGCGCACCTCGGCCGGCAACTGGGACGCGAGGGCAGCCGACTCGCCGTGCGGCAGGGCCAGGAAGACCAGGTCCGCGTCGGCGAGCGTCGCCGGGTCGGTCTGACCGAGCACCAGGTCGAGCCCGGTGAGCTGCGGGTGCACCACGTCGACGCGGTGACCGGCCTGGCTGTGCGCGGTGGCGGCGACCAGGTCGAACTCCGGGTGCCCGGCGACCAGGCGCAGCAACTCACCCCCGGCGTAACCGCTCGCACCGGCGACCGCGACTCGGATCCCCATACTCACCTCCGCATGACTATGCAGAGAAGATTAACAAGGGCGACTTACGACTGCAAGTTCATGCAGCCCTCTGCATGGCAATGTACGGCACCGTTGCCGGGGAAACACCTGAGTCAACGTTCAGCTAAATCGTCTGAGGCGGCATTCAATCGACTAGCATGACTTTCTGACGGTGGTGGGCCGGCCTGCCCGGTCCGCGTGGGGGCACCTGACGGAGGACGCGGTGGGGCTGTCATTCGAGATCCTCGGTCCGGTCCGGGTGCGTCGCGACGGGCAGACCCTGCGGGTGCCGGCCGGCCGGCCCACAGCCTTTCTGGTCACCCTCCTGCTCCAGGCCGGCCTGGCGGTCCCGGTCGATCGGCTGCGCGAGGAGCTGTGGGGCAGACGACCCCCGGCCTCGGCCGTGGCCAACCTGCGCAGCCACGCCAGCCAGCTACGCCACCTGCTCGACTCCCCCGACGAACTGCCCCGATTGCCCGCCGAGCACGGTGGGTACCTGCTCCGCGTCGAACCGGGCGAACTGGACGCCACCGAGTTCGAACGACTCGCCACCGACGGCCACGCTGCCCGCATCAGCGGTGAGCCCGAACTGGCCGCCACCCTGCTGAGCCGCGCGCTCGGGCTCTGGTCACCGACCGAACCACCCCCGGCGTACGGGCCGGCGACCGCAGCCGCCTTCGACCGGCTGCGGGAGCGGCGCGCCGGCGCCCGGGAGACGTACGCGGCCTGCCGCCTCGACCTGGGCGACCGGGGCACACCGGAGCTGCTGACCCTGCTGCGCCAGCACCTCGCGGAGCACCCGCTGCGCGAACCGGCGTGGGCGCTGCTGATGACCGCGCTGCATCGCGCCGGCGACCATGCCGGCGTGGTGCAGACCTACCAGGCGGCCTGCCGGGCACTCGACGGCGAACTGGGCGTGGCTCCCGGGCCCGAGCTGACCGAGCTGTACCGCTCGGTGCGCCGCCAGGAGCGCCGGACGGCGGTCCCGACCCGGCGGCCAGGCGGCACACCGCCCCGGCATCGCGCCGTCGCGTCGCGGGTGCCGCACGAGCTGCCGTGCCCCGCCGCGTCGTTCGTCGGCCGCCGGGCAGAGCTGGCCCGGCTGTGCCAGGCGCTGGTCGACGCCCGGCGGCAACCGGTCACCGTGGCCGTCTACGGCATGGCGGGCACCGGCAAGTCGGCACTGGCGCTGCGTGCCGCGGCGGCGGCGCTGGACGCCTTCCCGGACGGCCAGCTCCACCTCGATCTCGGCGGGTCGGTCGCGGACGCCCCACCCCTGCCGTTGCAGGTCGCCACCCGGGTGCTCCGGGCCCTGTACCCGGGCGCCGACGAACCGGAGCCGACCAGCGTCGCCGAGGCGCGCGCCCGGGTCCGGTCCCTGCTGTTCGACCGACGGGTGCTGCTGGTGCTCGACAACGCCGCCGACGCCGCCCAGGTCGACGGCCTACTGCCGGTCCGCGGCGGGTGCGCGCTGCTGGTCACCAGCCGCAACCCGGTCACCACCGGCGACGCCCCCGGCCTGCGGCTCGACCCGCTTCCCGCCGCCGACGCGCTGGCGATGCTGCGGGCCACCGCCGGAGATCGGACGGTGGACGCGGAGCCGGAGGCGGCCTCGGCGGTGGTCAACCTCTGCGAGCGGCTGCCGCTCGCATTGCGCACCGCGGCCGGCCGGCTGACCGAGGGACCGCACTGGTCGCTGACGCGGTTGGCGCTGTTGCTGCGCGACGAGCGGTACCGGCTCGCCGAGACCGGTCTCGGGCCCCGGCTCAGCGCCAGCTACCACCGGCTCGGGTCGGCCGCGCCGGTCTTCCTCCGGCTCGGCCGAGCCCACCCCGGGCCGGTCACCGCCGAACTGGCCGCCATGCTGAGCGGGGCTCCGCCCGAGGACGCGGCGCGGGCACTGGACCGGCTGGTCGCCGCGCAGCTCGCCGAGCCGGCCGGACCGGGCCGGTTCCACATCGGCGAACTCGTCCGGCTCTACGCCGCCGAACTCGCCGCCACCGAGGCGAGCGGTGACCTGGCCGGTCAGACGGGTGCCGGGGCGTCCTCCCGGTAACCGCGGGCCTGCAGGCCGAACAACCGGGCGTACCGGCCTGCGGCGGCGAGCAGCTCCCGGTGGTCACCCCGCTCGACGACCCGACCGTCGGCGAGCACCACGATCGTGTCCGCGTCGCGCACCGAGTTGAGCCGGTGCGAGATGAGCAGACTGGTCCGACCCCGGCGCAGCTCACCCAACCGGCGGTGCAGGTCGTGCTCGGCCTCGGCGTCCAGGCCGGAGCTGGGCTCGTCCAGAATCAGCAGGTCCCGCTCGGCCCGCAGGAACCCCCGGGCAAGCGCCACCCGTTGCCACTGACCGCCGGAGAGCACCACCCCGGCCTGCGGGTCGTCCCGGTCCGGGCCGTCGAAGAAGATCCGGGTCAGCAGGGTGTCGTAGCCGCGGGGCAGCGCGGTCAACGTGTCGTCGATGCCCGCATGCCGGGCGGCGGTTCGCAGCCGCTCCGGGTCCTCGCGCGCGCCCAGGTCACCCAACGCGATGTTCTCCGCCGCGCTGAGGTCGTACGGCATGAAGTCCTGGAACACCGCCCCCAGCCGCTCGCGCAGCTCCGCCGGATCGAACTCGCGCAGGTCGACCCCGTCCCACCGGATGCTGCCGCGCTCCGGGTCGTAGAAGCGGCAGAGGAGCTTGACCAGGGTGCTCTTGCCGGCGCCGTTCAGCCCCACCAGAGCGGTCGTGGCCCCGGCGCGCAGGTGCAGGTCCACACCCCGCAGCACCCACGGATGCTGCGGCGAGTAGCGGAACCACACATCGCGCAGCTCGATGCCCTCGGTCAACGGTGGCACCGGCCGGGGGGTGGCCGGAACCGGCAGGTCCGTCTCGACGTGCGCCACCTGGTCGTAGTGCTCGAAGAGCAGCAGCGCCTGGTGGATCGCGCCGAGCTGGACGACCAGGCTGCCCAGCGCACCCTGCACCCCCGGGATCGCGGCCAGGAAGATCACCACGTCGCCGGGGCTGAGCCCGCCCGCGCGGGCGACCGAGACGGTGTAGACCACCCCGATGCCCGCCACCGTCGCGCCGAGCAGGCCGAGCACCGCCTGGGCGCGCACCTCCCGGCGGTCCAGTTTCTGCTCCACCCGGTGCAGGTCGTGCAGCTCATCGAGCATCCGGTCGCCGAAGAACCGGCCCAGACCGAACAGGCGCACCTCCTTGGCCGCCGGCACACCCACCAGCAGCTGGGCGAAGAACAGGTCCCGCCGTTGGAAGTGCTCCATCCGCAGCACCATCGCCGCGCGGGCCCGGTTGAGCCGTAGCTGCATCCAGAGTGTGGGCAGCGCGGCGAGCAGCACCAACGCCCCGATCAGCGGGTTGAGCATCAACAGGACGCCGAGGAACCCCGTCATCGCCAGTGCGCTCTGCACCGCGCCGAACGTGTTGCCGGTCAGCTGGGTGGGACCGAGGTGACCGGTCTGCTGGGCGGCCTGCAACCGGTCCTGGAACTCCGGATCCTCCAACCGCACCAGCCCGACGAGCCGCTGCACCGCGTCGTAGAGGCGGCGGCGCACCAGCCGCGACACCGCCCGCGACCGCTGCGCCGCCACGTAGGTGCGCAGGTGCGGCAGGACCGTGCCGAGCGCGGCGGCCATGGCGAGGCCGGCGGCGAGCGCGGTCAGCGGCACGCCGGCCGAGCCGCCACCGGTGAGCCGGTCCAGCACGAGCTTGGTAAGCGCCGCCACGAGGACCGGGGTCAAACCGGCCAGCACGGCGAGCAGCAGGTCCGTCGTAGTGCCCCCCGGGGCGGCCCGCCAGGTCAGCCCCAGTGCCGACCGGGCGTGCCGGGCAGCCTGCCGCGGTGCCAGCCGGGGGCCGCTCACCGAGCCACCGGCAGGTCCAACCGGGCGATGCCGAACGCCGTCGACGCCACGATGCCGCGCTCGTCGAGCAGGCCGAACGCCGGGAACCCCTTGACCCCGAACGCCAGCGGAAGCGCGCCGGTGCCCGGCTCCACGAAGACGGTCGCCAGGCCGGCGAACCGCTCCGCGTACGGCTGGGTCTCCGGACCCTTCCCGACCACCACGATCCAGACGTGCTCCGCGCCGCCGGGCATCGTCCTTGCCCGGTCGACGAGCACCGGCAACTGCTCCTCGCAGTGCTCACAGCTCGGCGAGAGGAACGCCACCAGGGTCATCGGCGGCAGATCGGCGCGCGCGAACACGCGACCGTCCACAGTGGTCGACGCGAAGTCACCGGGGATCGAACCCACCTCCAGCATCACCGCCGGTGGTTGGCCCTGCTGGTCGCTGAGCAGGTCGGAGTGCTCGCGCAGCCGACGGACCACACCGAGCAGCAGGACCAGGTTGAGCAGGCCGAGAGCGGCGACGAGGACGACGGCGACGGTCAACAGCGCCATGAGGGCTCCTTCGGGGTGCGGGGATACGAACCGGGGTCAGTGCCGACCGGCCGGACGGGACTGCCGCGGCGACGTGGGGGCGAACAGGGCGACCAGGTCGTCGAGCCGGACCACCACTGCGGCGAGGGGAACCGCCACACCGATGGCGACCAGGACGGCCGACGCGGACGGCGGCGGCCCGGTGGCGCTGGCCCAGCCGAACAGGCCGAGCAGCGCCACCGCGGCGAGGGCGAGGTTGCGCCCGACGTGCCGGGGCCCGACCGGCGCGTCGGCGGCGCCGAAGCAGCGGCAGGCCGGCCGGGCACCCCGACGCAACGCCCCGACGATCGCGGCGGTGAGCACACCGAGCAGCCCGACGGCGAGCACCAGCCCGACGGGCACGGTCCGGGGGACGGCGAGCAGCACCACCACGGCAGCCTCGGCGACCACCGCGACGCGGGCAGCGGGCACGGTCCAGCGGTCGGGCACGCCGAACTGGCCGACCGACCCGACGAAGGCGGCGAAACCCGCCCGGGTCCGCAGCTTGCCGACGACCGCGGCGAGGAACACCAGCGCCAGCAGCAGCCGTGCGGTCAGTTCCAGGGCTCGCATCCGTACGCACCTCCCATTGCCGGGAGGCCCACGCTAGAAGTGGCGGATACATCGCGGATACATCGGCTGTTGCCGACCTCCGGCTCGGCTGTACCGGCGGTGTACCGACCCGCCGTAGCGTCCCGGCAACGATCCGTATCGAGGGGAGGTGAACGGATGTTCCGTCGACTGGAGAACCTGGGCGAGCGGATGCTCGGCGTGTTCGTACCCAAGGTGACGGCAGCCGCCGGCTGTCCGCCGGACCCGTACTGCGCGCTGTGTGGGACGTGCTACTTCAAGCGGTGCAGCACGAGCCTGGGCTGCAAGACGACCTGCGGAAGCTGCGGCTACTACTGCAGCGCGGGCGCGAGCACGATGAGCGCTCTCTGCTGAGGCGCTGACGGCGTGCCACCTGGCCCGGGCCGGGTGGCACGCCGTTCCGCGTGCCACCCGCGCCGACGGTCAGTCCGCGCGCGGTCGCGGCCGGACCACCACGCCGAGCACGTCCGGCTCCGGGATGTAGCCGCACTCACGGGAGTCGTAGCTCTGCGACGGGTTGTCGCCGAGCACCACCAGCCGGCCGGCCGGCACCACCTGCTCGCCGCCACGGCGCAGCAGCGGCACCCGGTCCACCGGCACCGGGTCACCGGGCACCGCGTACGCCCGCTTGATCAGCAGGCCGGGCGTGCCCGTCGCGTCGGGGCGGGTGGGTCGCCCGGCGGTCATCTCCGCCGGGGCGACCACCACGACGACGTCACCGGGCCGGATCCGGGCCAGCGGCACGCGCCGGGCCAGCACCCGGTCACCGGAGCGCAGCGTCGGCTCCATGCTGCGCCCCACGACCGCGACCAGCAGCAGGTGCCGGCGGGCCCAGATCAGGGCGGCGGTGGCCACCGCGAACACGGCGGCCACCGCGAGCCATCCCAGCACCGGCACCGCTCAGGCGCCGCGCAGGGTGGCGCCGAGCCGCTCCGTCGCGACGGCGACCGCCGCGTCCCGTGCCGCGACCGCCTCCTCGACCGTGAGCGTCCGGTCCGGTGCCCGGAAGGTGAGCTTGTACGCCAACGAGCGGCGACCGTCACCGAGCTGCGCGCCGGAGTACACGTCGAACAGCCGCACGTCCTCCAGCAGCTCACCGGCGCCCGCCTCCAGCGCACGGCGCACCTGCTCCGCCGGCACCGAGTCGTCCACCACCAGGGCCACGTCGATCAGCGCCGGCGGGAAGCCGGACACCGTCGGCGCGGGCGTCACCGGGGTCGGCGGCAGCGTGTCGAGGTCCAGCTCCATCGCGCAGGTGCGCCGGGGCAGCTCCAGCGCCGCGACGACCACCGGGTGCAGCTCACCGGCGTGCCCGACGACCGCGCCGTCGACCCGCAGCTCGGCGCAGCGGCCCGGGTGCCACGGTGCGTACTCGGCCGCCCGCACCTCGACCCGCTCGCCGGGGATCCCGGCGGCGTCGAGCACGTCACGGGCCGCCTCGATCGCGTCCGCCCAGCCGGCCGGTCGACCCGCACCCCACCAACCGGCGGGGTCGAGGTCGCCGGCGAGCACCACCGCGACGTGCACCGGCTGCGCCGGCACCACCGCGTCGGCGGCCGCGAACTCCGCGTCGGTGGGACGCCGGTCCACGCCCATCGCCGGCGGGCTGCCGGCGCCGACGCGCGGGTGGAAGACCGCGCCGATCTCGTAGAGGGCGAGGTCGCGGTGACCTCGACCGAGGTTGCGCTTGAGGATGCCGAGCAGCGGGCCGAGCAGCGTGGTGCGCAGCAGCGGCTCCTCCTCGGACAACGGGTTGGCCAGCCGCACCGCGGGGCGACGCGGGTCGTCGGCCGCCAGGCCGAGCTGGTCGGCCAGCTCCGGCGACACGAAGGGGTGCGCGAGCACCTCCACGTACCCCCGCTCAGCGAGGGACCCGGCGACCGCCCGGCGCCGACGTTGCCGCGGGGTCAGGCCGCGACCGGGAGGCGCGGTCGGCAGCACCGACGGCACCCGGTCGTACCCGTCGAGGCGGACCACCTCCTCGACCAGGTCGGCCGGGTCGGTCAGGTCGGGCCGCCAGGTCGGCGGGGTGACACTCAGCGCCGTCCCGGCGCCGCTGGCCACACCGACCGCGCCCGGGTCCTCGGACAACCGGTCCACGCCCTGCGCGACGGTGCAGCCCACCCGCTCCAGCAGGGCCACCACCCGCGCCGGCGGGTACTCCACACCGACCCGCCGGGTGGGCAGGTCCGCCGGCAGGGTGATCGGGGTACGCGGACGGACGTGGTCGATGTCCAGGACCTCCGCGCCCGGGGTGCCCCCGCCGTGCTCGGTGAGCAGCCGCACGGCACGTTCCAACGCGACCAGCGCCACGGCCGGGTCGACGCCCCGCTCCCAGCGCTTCGCGGCCTCGCTGAACAGCTTGTGCCGGCGGGCCGTACGCCCGACCATCGCCGGGTCCCAGTGCGCCGCCTCGAAGAGCACTGTGGTGGTGTCGGCGACGACCTCGCTGGTCTCGCCGCCCATCACGGCCGCGAGGGAGATCGGCCCCGTGTCGTCGCAGATGACCATGTCGTCGGCGGTGAGCACCCGGTTGACACCGTCCAGGGTGGTCAGCTTCTCCCCCGCCTCGGCGCGGCGGACCACCAGCGGCCCGACGACCCGGTCGGCGTCGAAGGCGTGCATCGGCTGGCCCAGCTCCAACATCACGTAGTTGGTGATGTCCACCGGCAACGAGATGCTGCGGATGCCGGCGGTGACCAGCCGCTGCTGCATCCACGACGGGGTGGGCGCGCTCGGGTCGACGCCCCGGACCAGGCGAGCGGTGAACCGGTCGCAGCCGACAGTGTCGCGGACCTCCACCGGGTACGCGGGTGTCTCGGTGCCGCTCGGCGCGGGCGCCAGAGCCGGGTCGTGCAGCGGCACGTCGAACGCGTGCGACAGCTCCCGGGCCAGACCCCGCAGGCTCAGCGCGTACCCCCGGTCGGGGGTGATCTCCAGATCGAGCACGACGTCGTCGAGGCCGACCACCGGGCGCGCGTCGTCGCCCGGCTTGGCCGTCACGTCCGGCCCCAGCACGATGATGCCGGAGTGGTCGTCGCCGAGACCCAGCTCCTTCGCCGAGCAGATCATGCCCGCAGAGTTGTGCCCGTACGTCTTGCGGGCGCCGATCGCGAACCCGCCGGGCAGCACACCGCCGGGCAGGATCACGACCACGCGGTCACCGACGGCGAAGTTGCGCGCCCCGCAGACGATCTCCTGCGGCTCCCCGGTGCCGTTGGCGTCACCCACGTCGACCCGGCAGAACCGGATCGGCTTCTTGAAGCCGGTGAGCTCCTCGATCTCGCGGACCTCACCGACGACGAGCTGACCGGTGACGGAGGCGGCCAGGTCCACCACGGACTCGACCTCGATGCCGAGGTCGACCAGTGCCTGCTCCAGGTCACCGGTGGGCAGGTCGGCGGGGAGGTCGACGTACTCCCGCAGCCAACTGACAGAAACTCGCATGACTTCAGACCACCGTTCCCGTGTCTCGTACCCGCATCGCCTACGCCCCGGTCCCGAGCGCGCGGCTGAACCGCACGTCGCCCTCGAAGAGGTGGCGGATGTCGCTGACCCCGTGCCGGACCATCAGGGTCCGGTCGATGCCCATGCCGAAGGCGAATCCGGAGTAGACCTCCGGGTCGACGCCGCAGGCGCGCAGCACCCGCGGGTTGACCATGCCGCAGCCGCCCCACTCGACCCACTGCGGGCCGTCGCGGTGCTCCGGGAACCACACGTCGAACTCCGCCGACGGCTCCGTGAACGGGAAGTAGTGCGGCCGCCACCGCGTCTTCGCCTCCGGCCCGAACATCGCCCGGGCGAAGTGGTCGAGCGTGCCCCGCAGGTGCGCCATCGTGATGCCCTTGTCGACCACCAGACCCTCGGCCTGGTGGAACACCGGGCTGTGCGTGGCGTCGATCTCGTCGGTGCGGTAGACGCGGCCGGGCACGATCACGTAGATCGGCGGCTTGCGGCTGAGCATGGTGCGGGTCTGCACCGTCGAGGTGTGCGTACGCAGCACCAGGCCGGAGCCCTCCGGTGCGATGTGGAACGTGTCCATCAACCCGCGCGCCGGATGGTCGGCGGGGATGTTCAACGCGTCGAAGTTGACCCACTCCAGGTCGACCTCGGGCCCCTCGGCCACCTCGTAGCCCATCCCGACGAACAGGTCGCTGATCGACTCCATCAGGACGCTCAGCGGGTGGCGGGCGCCCCGGGGACGCCGGTTGAAGGGCAGGGTGACGTCCACCCGCTCCTCGACCAGCACCCGCTGGGCCTGCTCGCGCTCCAGCACCTCGGCGCGGTCGGCGTACGCGGTCTCGATCGCCCGGCGGGCCTCGTTGACCCGCTTGCCGGCGTCGGACTTCGCGGCCGGCGGCAACGCGCCGATCTCGCGGCGGGCCAGCGAGACCGGTGACCGGTCACCGAGATGCACCGAGCGCAGCGCGGTCAACGCGTCCGGGTCGGCGGCGGCCGTGAACGCCTTCGTGGCGTCCGCGACAGCCTCGTCCAGGGCGGCGGGGTCGAGCAGGGCGACCTGCTTCGGGTCGTACGGATCGTTGCGGTAGCTCATGGCGTACGGGCACTCCCTCACGGCGGCGCCAGCCCTCACCGGGGGCGGCTAAGCGAGTCTACGGACGCGCGGCTGTGCCGCAGCCCGCCGGTAGGAGTTGTGCAGGGAGCAGGTCAGGCCCGCCGCCCGCCGACACCGGCGGGCTGGCTAAACGAACGCCGTGTCGCGTTCATGGGCGGACGCTCTCCCCTGCTGTCAGTCGCGCCGGGCACGATCACCCTCAGCGCTGTGCTCTCGCTGAAGCGTACAGGCACACCGCCGCTGCGGCAGCCAGGTTGAGGCTCTCCGCGCGCCCGTACAACGGCACCCGCACCCGGGCGTCGGCGGCGGAAGCCAACTCCTCGGGCAGGCCGTGCGCCTCCGAGCCGAACAGCCATGCGGTGGGCCCGACGAGCCGCCCGTAGTCGGTCATGTCGTCGAGGTCGCTGTCGCCGTACCCCGTGGTGGCGAAGATCGACAGCCCGGCGGCGCGCAGCGCGTCGACCACCTGGGCGGGGTCGGCGGCGCGCACCACGTCGAGGTGGAAGAGGCTGCCGGCGGAGGCGCGTACACACTTGCCGTTGTACGGGTCGACGGCCTCGCCGGCGAAGACGACCGCGCCCGCCCCGGCCGCGTCGGCGGTGCGCAGCACCGTGCCGGCGTTGCCCGGGTCACGGATCTCGGCGAGCACCGCCACGAGCCGGGGCGCACCCGCGAGGGCCTGCTCCAGCGACACGTCGAGGTGCCGGCAGACGGCGACCAGTCCCTGCGGGGCGACGGTCTCGGTCAGCGCGGCGAGGGCCTCGTCGGTGACCTCGGAGACGGGCACGTCGGCGCGGGCCGCCGTGGCGGCCAGATCCGGGTGCCGGTCGAGGGCGGCGGTCGTACCGAACAGCTCGGTGACCACCTCCGGCCGCGCGAGGGCCTCGCGGACCGCCTGTGGGCCCTCGGCCAGGAACTGGCCGGTGGCGTCGCGGTCCCGGCGGCGTTGCAACCGCCGGGCGGCGACAACCCTGGGGGTACGCGGGGTGAAAGCCATGGTGTGCGCTCCTCCGGCACGATTGAGGCGCCCCCCGGACGGCGGTGCCGACACGGGAGACGCCTCGTTCTGGTGCGTGGGGATCAGGCGGCCTGAGCCGCCGCGCCGCCGGTGCCCTCGGCCGTGACCGCGGCCCGGGCCAGCTCGACGATCGCCGCGAAAGAGGCGGCGTCGTTGACAGCCATGTCGGCCAGGATCTTGCGGTCGACCTCGATGCCGGCCAGACGCATGCCCTGGATCAGGCGGTTGTAGGTCATCCCGTTCGCCCGGGCGCCCGCGTTGATCCGCTGGATCCACAGCTGCCGGAAGTCGCCCTTGCGGTCGCGACGGTCCCGGTAGGCGTACTGCATCGAGTGCAGCACCTGCTCCTTGGCCTTGCGGTACAGCCGGGAGCGCTGACCGCGGTAACCACTCGCGGACTCCAGCAGGGTACGACGCTTCTTCTGGGCGTTTACAGCCCGCTTGACGCGTGCCATCTCAACTCCTTATTACGTAAAGGTGGCGCGCGTCAGCGGCCGAGCAGCTTCTTGATGCGCTTGACGTCGGCCTTGGCCAGCACGACCGTGCCGGTCAGCCGGCGGGTCTGGGTGGAGGGCTTCTTCTCCAGGTTGTGACGGAGGCCGGCCTGCTGGGCAACGATCTTGCCCTTGCCGGTCACCTTGACCCGCTTACCCATACCCGTGTGGCTCTTCATCTTCGGCATGTGGAACGTCTCTCCCCTGTTACTCGCCGCTGGTATCGGCGGCGAGGCCGGTGTCACCGGCTGCTGCGGTCTCGCCGACCGCTGCGGTCTCATCGGCTTCCGGAGCGGCGGACTCGTCCCCTGCCCGGTCCCGAGGTCCACCGCGGGACGCCGTGGCGGCGACCGCGGAGGCCTTGACGGCCCGATGCGGAGCGAGAACCATGATCATGTTTCGGCCGTCCTGCTTCGGAGCGGCCTCGACGTATCCCAGTTCCGTGATCTCGGATTCGAGTCGACGCAGGAGCCGGTAACCCAGCTCCGGACGACTCTGCTCGCGACCGCGGAACATGATCGTCACCTTGACCTTGTCGCCCGCCTTGAGGAACCGCACCACGTGACCCTTCTTGGTCTCGTAGTCGTGCGGGTCGATCTTCGGTCGAAGCTTCATTTCCTTGATGACGGTCTGCTGCTGGTTACGCCGCGCTTCGCGCGCCTTGAGTGCGCTCTCATACTTGAACTTGCCGAAGTCCATGAGCTTGCACACCGGCGGGCGCGCCATCGGCGCAACCTCGACCAGGTCCAGATCGACGTCCGCGGCCAGCTGAAGAGCGCGCTCCAGCGGGACGATGCCCACCTGCTCACCCTCTGGGCCGACCAGTCGGACCTCACGTGCCCGGATCTGCTCGTTCACGCGTGGTTCGACGCTGATGGGGCCTCCTCGAGTCGCTTCTGCTCAGTGCCGACCCCCGCGGCCCCCGGATGGGAACCAACCCGAAAAGCAGAAGGCCCCGGCGCATGCCAGGGCCCGCTCGACCGGTCAGCACGATCACAGGATCGCGCATCCGGCGCCGGGACATGCCCGGAACCGGTGACCGGACCCGGCCACCGTAGCGGCGACTCGGGTGGGAGCAGGCGCTCCGCTTTCAAAGGCTGTCTGCTCGCACGCGGAGACAGCCTGGTCGACTCGACAACACTACACCGGCGCCCCGTCCGCCCCCAAACCGGGCACCACCTGAGGGTCAAGGCCCTGCCCGTGCTGGCCGTGCTGGCCGCCCCGCCCCGGTCGTGCCGGTCGTGCCGGTCGTGCCGGTCGTGCCGGTCGTGCCGGTCGTGCCGGTCGTGCCGGTCGTGCCGGTCGTGCCGGTCGTGCCGGTCGTGCCGGTCGTGCCGGGCGTGCCG
>NZ_JAGPYA010000065.1:0-37237 GCF_018070245.1 Micromonospora sp. M61
CCCCTCCCCGCGCTCCCCCGCCCCTCCCCGCCCCGGTGATCAAGAGGTTTGCGTCAACTTCGGGCGGGATTCTGACGCAAACCTCTTGATCAACCAGGGACGGCGGGGCGGCGCCGGGGCGGGGGTCAGGGGATCAGGTGGGCTACTGCTCCTATTTCCAGGGCGGCCCAGACGCCCTGGGGGGTCAGGGTGATGCCGTGGGGTTCGGCGTTGGCGGTGGGCAGGTCGTGGCCGTCGATCCGGCCCGTGCCGTCGATGTGGCCGATCCGGTTGGCACCCCACTCGGTGAACCAGGCGCCGCCGGCCGGGTCGGCCACGATCGCGTGTGGGCGGGCCGCCCGGTCCGGCAACGGGAACTCGGTCATCTCGCCATCCGGGGTGATCCGGCCGAGCTGACCGGCGGCGATCTCCACGAACCAGATCGCGCCGTCACCGCCGAGGGTGATGCCGACCGGGCCGGCGTTCGCGGTGGGCACCGGATGCAGCGTCACCCGGCCGTCGAGGTCGATCCGGCCGATCGCGTTCGCCTGGTTGAGGGTGAACCAGAGCGCCTGGTCCGGGCCAGCGGTGATCATCGAGGCGAATCCGCCGGCCACCGGCAGCGGGAACACCTCGACCGTGCCGTCGGTGCCCACCCGGCCGATCGTGTCGGAGTTCATTCCGGCGTACCAGAGTGCGCCGTCGGGGCCGGCCGCGATGCCGCACGGCGCGGCGCCGGTCGGCAGGACGACCACCCGCTGCTCACCGTCGACGCTGATCCGGCCGATCCGGTCATCCCCGGAGCGGGTGAACCAGAGGGCGCCGTCCGGCCCGGTGGTGATGATCAGCGGTCGGCCACCGGCCGGGTCCAACGGGTAGGTCCGGATCGCGCCGTCGGGGGCCAACCGGGCGATCGCACCGGCGTGGACCAGCGTCAGCCAGAGCGCGCCGTCCGGGCCGGCAGTGATGCCGTACGGGCCGGCGCCCGGCGCGGCGAGTGGGATCTCACGAATCTCGGCGGTCGTCACGAGGCGTGGTCCTTTCGTCGGGGTTTTCCCACCCTGATCGCAGGGACGTCGACGTTGCAACCGGTTTGTCCGGTCGCTGGTCGCAGATTGTCAGCCCGCTGACAGGTTCGCCATGGGCCGCGCCCAGACTTTCCGGTCACTGTCGGTGACGTCATCGCAGCATCAACGACAACCTGGAGGACTGATGTTCCGCACGATGTCGAAGAAGCACCTGCTGGCCAGCGTGGCCGCCGCCGGTGTGCTCGGCGTGGGGATCGCCGCCCCCACGATGGCGTTCGCCGCTGACGGCAGCACCCCGACGCCGAGCGCCAGCAGCAGTGAGCAGCCGCAGCAGCAGGACCGGCAGGGCGACAAGAAGGGCGAGCGGCAGGGCGAGTTCGCCGAGAAGCTCGCCACCGAGCTGGGCGTCCCCACCGACAAGGTGACCGCCGCGCTGGAGAAACTGCGCGAGCAGCACAAGCCGGCCGACCGGCCGGAGCGCCCGTCAGCCGAGGACCGGCAGGCGGCGCTCAAGGAGCGGCTGGCCCAGGCGGTCAAGGACGGCAAGCTCACCCAGGAACAGGCCGACGCCATCACCAAGGCCGTCGAGGCCGGCGTCTTCCCCGGCCCCGGCGGCCACCGCGGTCCGGGCGGTCACGGCGGTCCGGGCGGTCACGGCGGTCCCGCGGGTACGCCGGGCAAGTAGCCCCGGCCCCGGGTACGCCGGGCAAGTAGCCCCGGCAGACCCGCGCGTAGGCCGGGCAAGTAACCCCGGCAGCCCTCTGGTCGAACCGGGCCCACCCCGGCTTGATCCACTCGGGTTTCGTGAAGTGGCGGTGTCCGGCCCACCCGGACACCGCCATTTCCTTGAGCCGGAGTTGATCATCACTGCCGAGCCGCCGGGACACCAGGCCTCCGCGTCGCAGGCGGCACCGGCACCCGACGCAAGGGGTCAGCCCCGAGGCGCCGGCCGGGAACGCATCAGCCCTGGGCGGGCGGAGGGCTGAACACACCCAGGTGGTTTCCGGCCGGGTCGAGCAGGTGGGCGAGGGTGAGGCCGCTCGGCGCCGTACGGGCCGCCACCAGCACCTTGCCACCGGCCGCTTCCGCTCGCCGGCAGGTTTCCGACACGTCGGTGACCTCGGCGTAGAACACCGCGTAGTTCGGTGACGTCCCGTCGGTAGCCCGGATCGCCCCGCCGATCCCGGTGTCGCCACCAGCGCCGGTCACCCGGTAGGACCCGCCGCTGCCTGCGCCCTGCTCCTCGAAGGTCCAGCCGAACAGCTCTCCGTAGAAGCGCTCCGCCTCCTCCGGCCGGTCGGTGCCGATCTCGAACCAGGTGATGGGCGTCGTGGACATCTGCTGCCTCCAGAGTTTCCGTGCCGGCCGTTCGGCCGTCGTCTGGAGCAGTCTCTGGGCCGTCCGCGACACCGTCCTGTCGGTGTTTCCGGATCACCCGACGGAGACCCGCTCCCGGAAACCCGGTCAGACCAGGCTCAGTGAGCGGACCCGCTCGCGCGGAATGTCCAGGTCGGTCGGGCGCAGCTCGCGGGACACCACGTCGGGCAGCGCCTGGACGCTTTCGATCCGGTCGGTGCGGAAGCAGCGCAGCTCGTCGCGCAGTCGGCACCAGGCCAGCAGATACCAGTGTCGCGGGTTACCGAGGTAGCCCAGCGGCTCGACGTCACGGACCGAGCCGGCGCCGGCCCGGTCCGCGTACCTGATGCGCAGGGCCCGCCGCGCGGCGACCGCGTCGGCGACGAGGGCCGGGGCGGGCGTGGCCGGCCCGTCGCCGACCAGGTGCACGCGGCCGGCGAGGCGGTGCGCCTCGACGGCGTCGGCGGCCGGCAGCACCGCCATCAACTTGCGCAGCGCGGTGCCACCCGGCCCGGCGAACGGCGTGCCGGCGAGCCGGCGTAGCGCGACGGCCATCGCGACCGCCTCGGCCGCGGTCAGGTTGACCGGCGGCAGAGTGCGGGCGCGATCCACCACGTAACCACCGGTGCGCCCGGGCTCGGCCCAGATCGGCACCCCGGCCTCCTGTAGCGCGCCGATGTCCCGTTCGATGGTGCGGCTGCTCACCTCGAAACGCGCGGCCAGCCAGCGGGCGCTGCGCGGCCTCGGCGACACCGCCCGCAGCTCCTCGACCAGCGCGTAGAGACGGTCCGTACGGTTCATGCCCGGCACGCTACGGCCGGGGTACGACGCCCGTCGGCGACCGCCCGCACTGCGACGCGGAGGGCCGCCACAGCAAGACGCGGACGGCCGCCACAGCAAAGCGGACAGCCGCCTCAGGCGATGCAGGCGCAGACGATCAGCGCGGCGCCGAAGTGGGTGGCGGCGCTGACCCGGGCCGCCGGGTGCGGCTCGTCCGAGCAGATGACCTCGCCGAGCTTGCCCGGGGTGAGCAGGTCGAGCACGAAGAAGGCCAACGCCATGATGGCCAGCCCGACGATGCCGAAGATCACCGTGGAGGCGAGCCCCCTGCCGAAGTCGCTGTAGCTGGTCAGGATCGCGGTGAACACGATCCCGGCGATGCCGAGCTGGTTGGCGGCCAGCAGCAACCCCGCGTTGGAGTTGCGCTGCACCCAGATCAGGTCGCGCAACCGACCGGGCGTGAGCAGGTCGACCAGCACGAAGCCAGCCGCCATGAGCCCCACGCCGACGATCCCGAACACGACGCTCTGCCAAGCACCGCTGAGCAGATCCTCCAGCACCGACTGCCTCCCGACTCTCCGCCCGGAGGGGGTACCGGCGCGGTGATCGAGACGATAGCGGCAGCGCGCAAGCGCGTCAGCCCCGCGGTTAGAGCGCCAGGTAGCGCTGCCGCTCGTACGGGGTGACCTCGCGCCGGTACTGCTCCCACTCGGCCCGCTTGTTGCGCAGGAAGAAGTCGAAGACGTGCTCACCGAGCACCTCGGCGACCAACTCGGAACCGGCCATCACGTCGATCGCCTCGGCGAGGTTCTCCGGCAGCGCCTCGTATCCCATGGCACGCCGCTCGGCACTGGTCAGCGACCAGACGTCGTCCTCGGCCCCTGGCGGCAGCTCGTAGCCCTCCTCGATGCCCTTCATGCCGGCACCGAGCAGCACCGCGAAGGCCAGGTAGGGGTTGGCCGCCGAATCGGGTGAGCGGACCTCGACGCGGGCCGAGTTGGGCTTGCCGTACGCGGGAACGCGGACCAGCGCGGACCGGTTGAGGTGACCCCAGCAGACGTACGCGGGGCTCTCGGTGATCCGGTCCGGCAGGGCCTGCGGGAAGAGCCGCTTGTACGAGTTGACCCACTGGTTGGTGACCGCTGTGTATTCCCGGGCGTGCACCAGGAGGCCGGCGATGAACGACTTGGCCACCTTGGAGAGCTTCATCGGGTCACCGCTGTCGTGGAAGGCGTTGCGCTCCCCCTCGAACAGCGACAGGTGGGTGTGCATCCCGCTGCCCGGCTGGTCGGTGAACGGCTTCGGCATGAAGCTGGCCTGCACTCCGGTGGAGAGCGCCACCTCCTTGACGACGTGCCGGAAGGTCATGATGTTGTCGGCGGTGGTGAGGGCGTCGGCGTAGCGCAGGTCGATCTCCTGCTGGCCGGGCGCGACCTCGTGGTGGCTGAACTCCACCGAGATGCCGATGCGCTCCAGCGCCAGCACGCCCTGGCGGCGGAAGTCGCGAGCCACGGCGTGCGTGGTGTGCTCGAAGTAGCCGCCGGTGTCGACCGGGGTGGGCACCGAGCCGTCCTGCGGGCCGTTCTCCAGGAGGAAGAACTCGATCTCGGGGTGGGTGTAGAAGGTGAAGCCCTTTTCGGCGGCCTTGGACAGCGCCCGGCGCAGCACGTGCCGGGGGTCGGCCCAGGACGGACCGCCGTCGGGCAGCAGGATGTCGCAGAACATCCGGGCGCTCTCGCCGCTGACCCCGCCCTCGAACGGGAAGACCTGGAAGGTGGTCGGGTCGGGCATGGCCACCATGTCCGATTCGAAGACCCGGGCGAAGCCCTCGATCGCCGAACCGTCGAAGCCGATGCCCTCCTCGAAGGCCGCCTCCAACTCCGCCGGCGCCACCGAGACGCTCTTGAGCGTGCCCAGCACGTCGGTGAACCACAGCCGGACGAACCGGATGTCCCGCTCTTCCAGCGTGCGGAGGACGAACTCCTGCTGACGGTCCACTTCCCCAACCCCTCGCGACGCTCTGCTGTCCGCCTTGGTCGGGCTGCGCGCCCGACCTGATCGCCCAGTCTTACCGGGCCTGGTTACGCAGACGTTACGCGAACTGCCGCCCGTCGTCCCCTCGCCTCCCGCTCGGCGGGCGGGGGCCCGGCCCTGGACGGGCTCGTGCCCCGCCGGACGGCGGGCGTCGTCGCCGCAGCGTGGCGGCCATCTCGTCGGAGGGTGGGGATTGTCCCGTTGAGGCTGGGGCAAGATGAGGGCATGCCCACCCTGCGTCTCGCCCTGTCCCAGGTCAACCCGAGCGTCGGCGACCTCGCCGGAAACGCCGACCTGGTCCGCAGCTGGACTCGCCAGGCCGCCGATGCCGGTGCCCAGCTGGTGCTCTTCCCGGAAATGATGCTCACCGGTTACCCGGTCGAGGACCTGGTCTTCCGGCGCTCCTTCGTGGCCGCGTCCCGGGCCGCCGTGGAACGGCTCGCGGCCGACCTCGCCACGGACGGCCTCGGCGAGATGCCGGTGGTGGTCGGCTACCTGGACGCCGACGGGCCGCCGCAGGTCAGCGGCGACGCCGAGCCGGGCCGGGGTGCCCGCAACGCCGCCGCGCTGCTGCACCGAGGGGTCGTCGCCGCCCGCTACTTCAAGCACCACCTGCCCAACTACGGGGTCTTCGACGAGGACCGCTACTTCCTCCCCGGCGACACGCTGACGGTGGTGCGGATCGGTGGCGTGGACGTCGCGCTGACCATCTGCGAGGACCTGTGGCAGGCCGGCGGCCCGTTCGCCGCCGCCCGGCAGGCCGGCGTCGGCCTCGTGGTCAACATCAACGGCTCGCCGTACGAGCTGAACAAGGACGACATCCGGCTGCCGCTGGTCCGCCGCCGGGCCGCCGAGGCGGGCGCCGCCATCGCGTACGTCAACATGATCGGCGGGCAGGACGAGCTGGTCTTCGAGGGCGACTCGATGATCGTGACCGCCGACGGTGAGCTGCTCACCCGCGCCCCGCAGTTCGTCGAGCACCTGCTCGTGCACGACATCGAGCTGCCAGCCGCCACCGCCACGACGACCACGGAGGCCGTCGCGGACGGCATGCGCATCGTGCACAGCACGCTGGACGGCATTCCGGCCGCGCCGACCGGCCCGGGCGCCACCGGCGGTCTGATCGAGCCGGTGGCCGACGAGGCCGAGGTGTGGCAGGCCCTGGTGCTCGGTCTGCGCGACTACGTCAACAAGAACCGGTTCCCGTCGGTGGTGCTCGGCCTCTCCGGCGGCATCGACTCGGCGGTGGTGGCCGCGTTGGCCGTCGACGCCCTCGGGCCGGACCGGGTGGTCGGGGTGTCGCTGCCCAGCCAGCACTCCTCCGAGCACTCCCGGGAGGACGCCGCCGACCTGGCCAAGCGCACCGGCCTGGACTACCGCGTCGAGCCGATCCAGCCGATGGTGGACGGCTTCCTGGCCAACCTGTCGCTGTCCGGTGTGGCAGTGGAGAACCTCCAGGCCCGGGTCCGTGGCGTGATCCTGATGGCGCTGTCGAACCAGGAGGGCCACCTGGTGCTGACCACCGGCAACAAGAGTGAGCTGGCGGTCGGCTACTCCACGCTGTACGGCGACTCGGTGGGCGGCTTCAACCCGGTCAAGGACGTCTGGAAGACCCTGATCTGGCGGCTCGCGAAGTGGCGCAACCGGGACGCGGCCCGGCGCGGCGAGACCGCCCCGATCCCGGAGAACTCGATCGGCAAGCCGCCGAGCGCCGAGCTGAGCCCGGGCCAACTGGACAGCGACAGCCTGCCCGACTACGACGTACTGGACCCGATCCTGATCGGCTATGTCGACGGCGACCTCGGCCGCGACGGGCTGGTGGAGTCGGGTCACGACCCGGCGGTGGTGGACAAGGTGCTGCGGCTGGTGGATACCGCCGAGTACAAGCGGCGGCAGTCGGCACCGGGCACGAAGATCTCCATGAAGGCGTTCGGCCGGGACCGCCGTCTGCCGATCACCAACCGGTGGCGCGAGCACGGCTGAGGCGTACCCCTGGGGGTGTCGCGTCGGTGGCGGGGCCGGCGCCGCCTCGCGGGGGCCGCGCGGCGCGGGCCTCGCGGTTTCGCTGTGGAGTGACATCTTGCACTGGGCCCTGCCGTCACCCGTCTCACGGTGCGACGATCGCGACGGAACCCGGGGACCGCGCAGGCGGCCTCGAGGAAGGGAGACAGAGATGGTGGAGTCCACTCCGAACGAGGTGACCGCGCTGTACGGCGGCCCGGCCACCCGACGGGTCCGCACCCGGGACCTGATCGCCGCGAAGGAGCGCGGTGAGCGGTGGCCGATGCTGACGTCGTACGACCAGTACACGGCGTCGATCTTCGACCAGGCCGGTGTGCCGGTGCTGCTGGTCGGCGACTCGGCCGCGAACAACGTGTTCGGCTACGAGACGACTCTGCCGGTCACGGCCGACGAGTTGCTTCCGCTGGTGCGGGCCGTGGTGCGGGCGACCCGGCAGGCGCTGATCGTCGGTGACCTGCCGTTCGGCTCGTACGAGGAGGGGCCGGCGCAGGCGCTGCGCACCGCCGTCCGGTTCATGAAGGAGGGTGGCTGCCACGCGGTGAAGCTGGAGGGTGGCCGCCGCTGCGCCGAGCAGATCGCCGCGATCGTCGGCGCCGGCATTCCGGTGATGGCGCACATCGGTTTCACCCCGCAGAGCGAGCACACGCTGGGCGGCTACCGGGTGCAGGGCCGGGGCGACGCCGCCGACGAGGTGCTTGCCGACGCGCGGGCGGTCACGGAGGCGGGGGCGTTCGCTGTGGTGCTGGAGATGGTGCCCGGCGAGGTGGCAAAGCGGATCACCCACGAGCTGCCGATCCCGACGGTGGGCATCGGCGCCGGCCCGGACACCGACGCGCAGGTGCTGGTCTGGCAGGACATGGCGGGCCTGCGGACCGGAAAGACGCCCCGCTTCGTCAAGCGGTACGCGGACCTGGCCGGCGTGCTCACCGACGCCACCCGGCGTTTCGCCGACGAGGTCCGGGGCGGCGAGTTCCCGACCGCCGAGCACACCTTCTAGGACTGCGCCCGGCGTGATCCACTCGGGTTTGCCGAAAACGCGGTGTCCCTGACCTCGGGACACCGCGTTTTCACGAAACCGGAGTGGATCACGCCGGCAGAGAATGACTCAGATGTCGGTGACGCGAATGCCCGCGTGCGCCTTGTAACGCTTGTTGATCGCGATCAGGTTCGCGGTGAACGCCTCAATCTGGTGGGCGTTGCGCAACCGCCCGGCGTAGATGCCGCGCATCCCCGGGATTCGGGCGGCGAGCGCGCCGACCACATCGACCAGCTCGCGGTCCTCGGTGCAGATCAGCACGTCCAGGTCGATCCGGTCGACCTCCGGGTCGGCCAGCAGCGGGGCGCTGACGTGGTTGAACGCCGAGCAGACCCGGGAGTCGGGCAGCAACGCGGCGGCCTGCTGCACGGCGCTGCCCTCGGCGACGGTCAGCGCGTACGGGCCCTGCTTGTCGAAGCCGAGCGGGTTGACGCAGTCGACGACGATCTTGCCGGCGAGTGGCTCGGCCAGGGCGGCGACGGTGGCGGCGTGCCCGTCCCACGGCACCGCGATGATCACCACGTCGCTGCGTCGGGCCACCTCGTCGTTGGCCCCGCCCGTGACACTGCCGGTGGCCGGCACACCGGGCAGGGCGGCGATCTCGGCTGCGGACTCGACGGCCCGCTCAGCGTTGCGGGAGCCGATCAACACCGTCTGCCCGGCCCGCGCGAACCGGTAGGCGAGACCTCGCCCCTGGTCGCCGGTGCCACCGATGATGCCGACCGTCAGCCCGGACACGTCGGGGAGCGTGCTCGCGTCGTATGCCATGGGTTCATCCTCGCAAACCGACCGGTCCGGCAGCAGCGCGGAGCACTGTGACGATCCCCGCTGCCCCGCGCCCGCTGAGTCAGGCCAGCTCGAACAGGACCGTGCGGGCCGTCGGGTCCGCAGTGACCAGCCGGACGCGGACTCGTTCGCCGAGCGGCAGGTCGCCGAGGCAGCGGCTGCGCACCGGCGGTGCGTCCAGCGCGACGGTGCCACCGGGCGGTCGGGTGCGCGCCCGGCCGTTGGGCGGCGCGTCGACGTCCAGCACTGCCGCGTCGAAGGTCTCACCCACCCGGTGCTCCAGCAGCACCGCCTCGGCCAACTCGACGGCGCCGCGGGTGGCCGTCGAGGCGATCCGGTCGGTGCTGGCCATCACCTCGGGCAGCCGGGGCAGCGCGGCGCGGGCCCAGTCGGGCACCGGCTGGCCCGCGTGCAGGGCCAGGCAGACCTCCGTGGCGTACCGGTCGGCCAGACGCCGCAACGGCGCCGTGACGTGGGCGTACGTGGCTGCCACACCACCGTGCTCCGGTTGCTCCGGCACCGTCCCGTCGAAGGCGGTGTACGCGGCGCCGCGCATCAGCTCGGCCGCCTGGTCGATGAACGCGGCGGCGCGCGGCTGGGAGGCGTCCAGACCGGCGATCACCTGACCCGGGCCCACGTCGTCCGGCCAGTGCACGCCCAGCGGCGCGGCGGCGGCCCGCAGCCGCTGCACGGCCTCCGGTTTCGGCGCGGGCATCGTCCGCAGCAACCCGACCCGGCCGGCCAGCATGATGTCGGCGGCGGCCATCCCGGTCAGAAGGGAGATCTGGGCGTTGTGCTCCTCCATCGGCACCGGCGCGCGCAGCACCAGTTGCCAGCCGTCGCCGTCGGGCTCCAGATCCTGCTCAGGCAACGGCAGGTTGATGGCGCCCCGGCGCAACCCGCGGGCCGTCAGCCGGTCACCGATCTCGGGCAGCAGTGCGATCGGCTCGGGCAGCCGCCCGGCGTCGGCTGCCGCCTGCACCCCGGTGTAGTCGAGTTTGGCCCGGCTGCGGACCAGGGCACGTTCCAGCTCCACGGCCACGGTGCCGCCGTCGGCGTCCAGGTCGATGGTCCAGACCACCGCGGCCCGGTCGTCGTCGGGCAGCAGGCTGGCCGCACCCTCGCTGAGCGTGTGTGGGTGCAGCGGCACGTTCCCGTCGGGCAGGTAGATGGTCTGCCCGCGCCGCCAGGTCTCCGCCTCCAACGCGCCGCCCGGGGCGACGTGGGCGGCGACGTCGGCGATCGCGTACCGCACCCGGTAGCCGCCACCTGGACGGCGGGCGAGGTGCATCGCCTGGTCCAGGTCGCGGGAGGTGGCCGGGTCGACAGTGACGAACGGTACGTCGGTGCGGTCGACGGGCGGGCGCGGCGGCGCGCCGGCCGCCTCGTCGGCCTCACGTTGGGCGTCGGCCGGGAACTCCCCGGGCAGGCCGAGTTCGCGGCGCAGTGCGCCGAAGTCGATGCGGGGCGCGAGTACGCGTCGAATGACCACGGGTCAATCCTGACAGCGCCGCCGGTGATCCGCTTCCGGTGACCGGCCGAGATATCTCTCCCCGGGCGAGCCGGGTCGACCTGCGCTCAGCCGGTCGCCTTCCGGGCAGCGCTGCGCGGGCTCCGGGGCGCGGTGGCCCGTGCGGCGGCAGGGCGGGCCGGTGACTTGCGGGCGGTCACCTTGCGGGCCGGGGCCTTGGCCGCGACGGTCTTCTTCGCCGGGGCCTTCTTGGCCGCCGCCTTGCGCGCGGTGGTCGACGAGGTGCCCGTCGCCTTCGCGGCCGGGGCCTTCTTCGCCGGAGCCTTGCGAGCACCGCCGCTGGGACCGGTCGACGCGGTCTTCTTCGCCGGCGCCTTCTTGGCGGCCGTCTTCGTCGCCGCCGTCCTCTTCGCCGCTGTCTTCTTGACGGCGGACGCCTTGGTCGCGGTCTTACGCGCCGGCGCCTTCGCCGCTGCGGTGGTCTTCTTCGCCGCCGAGGTGGTGGTCTTCTTCGCGGCGCCCACGGTCTTCTTCGCGGCGCTGGTGGTCTTCTTCGCCGTACCCGTGGTCTTCTTCGCCGTGCCCGTCGTCTTCTTCGCGGCAGCGGTGGTCTTGCGCGTCGCGGACGCCGGGGCCCGCTTCGCCGCGACAGTTGTCGAGCGGGTGGTGGTCTTCTTCGCGGGGGCCTTCTTGGCCGTCGTGGTGGCCTTCGTCGTGGTCTTCTTCGCGGGAGCCTTCGTGGCCGCCGTGGTGGTCTTCTTCGCCGGGGCACGTCCCGCGCCGCCGGCGGCCTTCCTCGCCGGGGCCTTCGCCGCCTTCGCACCCGCCGTGGACTTGCGGACGGGGGTGGTCCGGCTCGCGGCCGTGTTGCGCTCCGCCGCGGCGGTCTTCTTCGCGGTGGTGCGCCGGGCGGCCGGGCGGGTGGTGGCCTGCTGTGCTTCGGCCATCGTGGTTCCCTCCTTGGGGACGTGCTCTCGCGTGCGTCCTCGCGGAGCACGAAATGCCTCGGCGCGGGCCGTCCCGCGCCGCCTACTTGTTCTCCCCGGCCCAACGAGCGTCCTCGGCATCCCACGCCTCGTTCCGCTCCTGCACGCGTTGCAGGGCGTTCTCCGCGTCGGCCGCCGAGTTGTACGGGCCGAGAACGTGCTTCGCCGGACACACGTCGGCGTCCGTCTCGACCCGGTGATGCCGGGTGCACCAGTAGAACTGCCCACCACGTTCGCTGTCGCTCATGGGAATCACTGTGCACCGCGAACCGTCAGGCCGCCACCGGATCGCACAAGTCGCCGACCCTCTCCACAGTAGATATGCATGGGGCCCGTGGGGCCCGAACAGCGAAACGCGTGGGACTGGAGACCGAAAAGATGCGCAGGTCAGTCTCCCCGCGCAGCGGCCTATGATCGCCGGATGGGGACACCGGACTACATCGTGGGGATGCGCAAGCACGTCGGCCACGACCTGCTCTGGCTGCCCAGCGTCAGCGCGGTGGTCCGCAATGACGCCGGTGAGCTGCTGCTGGGCCAGCGTTCCGACGACGGGCGCTGGTCGGTGATCAGCGGCTTCGTGGAGCCGGGCGAACAGCCGGCCACCGCGCTGGTCCGTGAGGTGCGGGAGGAGACGGGCCTGGACGTCGCGCCGGTGCGGATGTCCAGCGCCGTGTCGCACCCGCACACCTACCCCAACGGGGACCAGTGCGAATACCTGAACCTGGGCTTCCTCTGCCGGGTGGTGGCCGGCACCGCCCGGGTCAACGACGACGAGTCGCTGGCCGTGCGGTGGTTCGGATTGGACCGGCTGCCCGAGCTGGACAAGCACGCCCTGCTGGTCATCGCCTACGCCCTGCGCGACAACCCGTCGGCCGGTTACCTGGAGCCGGGCGTGACGTGGGACGACGTGCCCGACTGAAGGGGTTCACGCCGGGGTGGACGCGAGCACGACCGGAGCGGTCGGCACCGACCGCGCCGCCCTGATGGTGTACGCGAGCGCGTACGGCGTGCAGGCCAGGTAGAGCATGGGTTCCGTCGGCACCCGGTTGCTGATGATTCCAAAGATCTCCCATGGAATCGTGGGTCGGGGTAGGCCGATGTTCCAGTCTGTCCAGGCGGCGAGGAGCCACAGCGGCGCGGAGATCCGGTCGATGCTCTCCACCGGCGTCGGACCGATGACCGGGCCAGCGCGATAGCCCGCCGAGATGGCGTCGACAACGGCGAGAATCATCGCGAGGTCGGCGGCGGCGAGTGCGCCGAGGACGCCCACCCACCAGGCCGCGTGGAGGCGATGCCGAACGGCGAGGCTCGCCGCGGCCCAGAGGGCCAGCGTCAGACCGGCCAACCAGAGCAGCAGACCGGGCAGGGTGGAAGCCAGGTCATCCGGGTAGAGGACGTACAGGAACACGACTGCGGCCACCCCGACGGGGAGCACCACCCCGAGCGCGATGCGGAGCGGGCCGTCGAGTGCGGTGTGCCGGGCCCAGCGATCGGCGAACACCGCCAGCAGCAGCCCCAACCCGACGGTGAACGCCGCCCAGAGCGGCCTCTGCGCCCGCTCCGACCAGCTCTCGGCCAACACGCGCTCGATCGGGTACAGGGCGTACGCACCGACGAGCACTATCCCGACGCAGGCGATCGGGGACAGCAGCAACGCGGCCGCGGTGCGGCCGATCCGACCGCGCAGCACTGTGCGGTCGACGATCGGGGCGCCGGCCCGGCTGACGGCCAGGCTCACCGCGAAGCCGAGCATCTTCGTCCGGTGACCGCTCTCGGCGAGCACGTGCAGCTCGGCGGCCCACTCGCGGCGCAGGTCGACGCGGACGTCGGCCGGCCAGCGGCGCGCGGCCATCTCCAGCAGCAGTTCGGCGGCCCGGCGGGTCATCACGCTGGCGCTCCGGTGGGCTCGGTGCCGCCCCAGGAGGGACGAGCGTCGGGGATCGCGGCGCGCAGGTCGGCGAGCGCCTGGCGGGCCTGCGTCACCCCGACGGCGGTCAGCCGGTAGTAGCGACGGGCCGGCCGGCCGGCCGCGACGGGGTCGATCGCCTCCCAGTCGGCGTCCAGCCAGCCGGCCGCGCTCAGCCGGTGCAGCACCGGGTAGAGGGTGCCGCTGGGCAGGCCGGTCAATCGCATCAGGTCCAGCCCGTAGCGCTGCTCGTCGAGTTCGGCGAGCAGCGCCGCGAGCACCTTCGCGACCGGAATGGTCATCCGCATCCGACCACTGTATCGGAACTCTACATAGGGGTGGGTGCCCGTTCGACGGGAATCCACAGCTCGGCGTCCGCCTCGGTGCCGTCCGCGGACACCCGGACCCGGGAGATCTCCGGTCCAGGTCGGCTGCGGTACGGGTTGGACGGAAACCACTGGGTGAACACGTCACGCCACAGGTGCTGCACCGCCTGCGGGAACGCTCCGGAGGTGGTGAACACCGCCCACGTCCCGGCCTGCACCGGCAGCGCGTCCAGGTCCTCCGGTGGCACGGCACCGGTCACCACCCCGTGCCAGTAGTCCAGCTCGGTGCCCTCCTCCCGGCTGTCGGCGAGGTTGTCGCTGACGTTGACGATCCCCGCCGGATCCTGATCGGAGAGCGCCTCGATCCGTGCGGTCGTCTCCTTGTCGATGCTCCGGATGAACGCGACGATCGCCGGGTTCATCCCCTCGTGCACAAGCGGGACCCGTGCCTTGCGCCCCACCAGCGCGAACGCGTCCTTGCTGACGATTCGGTACTCCATGCTGCCGCTCCCTTCGACGGTGAGTCGGAAGGACATCCGGGGCTGGGCACGCAGCGCTGCCCCCGTACGCCGAGCCTCTCCGGGCCCCACGCCGTGCACGGCGTGGAACGCCCGGGCGAACGCCTCGGCGGACCCGTAGCTGTAGTGCACCGCGACGTCGAGCAACGTCCGCTCCCCCGCGAGCACGTCCGCGCCGGCGACCGTGAGCCGACGCCGCCGGATGTACTCCGACAGCGGCATCCCGGCCAGTGCGGAGAACAGCCGCCGGAAGTGGTACTCCGACGTCAGCGCGATCCGCGCCAGGTCGGCCACCTCGATCTTCTGGTCGAGGTGACGCTCGATGTGAGCCATCGCCTCGTTGAGCCGATCCAGCACCCGGGCCTCCTTCCCTTTCGAACACTGACGCTAGGTCGCGGGGTCGGTGACCCACCCGACATCCGATGCCCGCATCGGTCGGGTGCGCCCGCACCGGTCGTCGTGTCGTAGCCTGGCGGACTTTGCTTCTCCAGGAGGTTGACGTGGCCGAGTATCCGCAGGACGTCGTGCAGCGCTTCCACGGCACCCCCGAACAGGTCGACGCCGGCCTGGTGGGCGACCCGCCGCGCACGTGGGAGTCCGTCGTCATCGAGGAGTACGACAGGGTCTGGGCGCAGCGGTTCACCGCAGTCCGGTCGTCGCTCACCGAGGCGCTGGGCGCTCTGATCATCGCGGTGGAACACGTCGGGTCCACGGCGGTGCCGGGGCTCGCTGCCAAACCCGTCATCGACATCGACCTGGTCATCGAGGACACCGCCGAGGAGTCCGGGTATCTCCCCGCCCTGGAACGGCTCGGTTACCGGCTCGTCCTGCGGGAGCCCTGGTGGCACGGGCACCGGATGCTGCTCAGCGCCGCCGAGGACGTCAACCTGCACGTCTGGCCGCAGGGTGCGCCCGAGCCGGTCCGGCACCGGCTGTTCCGCGACTGGCTGCGCTCGCATCCACACGACCGGGAGCTCTACGCCGCGACCAAACGACGCCTCGCGCAGGACACCGCGCACCAACCCCGCGACTACAGCCTGGCGAAGAACGACGTCATCGACGAGATCTACGCGCGCATCTTCGCCGCCTGAAGCTGGTCGGCGATCCGGGGCCGAGCGCGACGAGTTGGCCGGCGCGGGTGGCTCTCAGCGCGGCGACTGCTGCATGACCCAGGTGGGCACGGGCTCCGGCAGGAAGCCCGCCACCTCCCAGCCGGCGCGGCGGTACAGCTCGACGTTGGCCGGTTTGCTGGTTTCCAGGATCGCCGGCAGACCGTCGGCGGCGGCGCGCTCCAGCCCGGCCCGCATGACGGCGCGCCCCCAACCGCGTCCGGCGCTGTCGGGGTGGGTGCCCAGGACGCCGAGATACCAGAACGGGAACGCGGGTAGGGCGGCGTGCACGGCATCGTCGTAGCTCTGCACCCGAGCCTGCACGTCAGCCGGGTATCGAGCTGGCGTTGTGTGGCCGGCCGCCGGCTCGGCCGGTGGCTCCCAGATGGCGACCGACGCTCCCCCACCGATCGTCCAGATCGACGACCGGTGCACCCGCTTGTCGAAGAGGTTCCCGAAGAAGGTGGCGGCGTACTCGGGATAGGTCTCATCGTCGGGAAACAGGTGCCGCAGCACGGGATCCTTGACGAACGCGGCGACCAGCGTGTCGACCACTGCTCGACGGTCCGCTGGGGTGGCGATGGTGATCTCGGGCGCTGTCACAGCAGTCGACACTATCCGGAAAAGCGCCTTGACCCTGACACCGTGGCGGACCGGAGACTGGCCCCATGGACCTCGATGACTACCGGAACCACTCCCCCTACAGCGACCCCGGTCGGCACGGCGGGCTTCTCGACGCCGTGGCGACCGACATCCCCACCGTGGCGGCGACCGCCCGCAACGTGATCGTCCACTACCGGGCCGGCGGCGTAGAGCTGCCCGACGATCGGCTGGACGAGGTGAACTGCCGCTGGGTGGACCGCATCCTGGACACGGACCAGTCCCGCTTTCCCCTGCCACTCACCGCTGAGCGCCCGGCCGTCGACCGGGTGGCCGGCTGCTGCCGGGACCACACGTTGCTCTCGGTGGCGGTGCTGCGCCAACACGGCATTCCCAGCCGCAGCCGGGTCGGGTTCGCCTCCTACTTCACGCCCGGCTGGCACCACGATCACGTGCTGCTGGAGTACTGGAACGGCGAACGATGGGTCTGGGCCGACCCGGAGATCGACCCGGCCGGCGACTGGCGGTTCGACGGCTACGACATCGACCCGACGGCAGGGCTCTTCGACTCGGCAGCGCGGGTGTGGTCGGCGTACCGGGCCGGGGCGATCGACCCCGACGTCTACGGCGTGGCCCCGGAATCGCCGATCCGCGGCGCCTGGTTCATCCACCACTACGTCATCCAGGAGCTGGCTCACCGGCAGAAGGACGAGCTGTTGCTGTGGGACAGCTTCGGCGCGATGACCGACGACCTCACCGACGCCGACCTCACGCTCGCCGACGAGATCGCCGCCCTGCTGCTCGCCGCCGACGACGGCGACGAGGGCGCGGAGAAGGCGCTCGCCGACCGGTACGCGACGGACAGCCGCCTGCGTCCCGGCGCTCAGGTGCAGAGCTTTTCACCGGTCTCCAACACGGTGAGCACAGTCGATCTGCGCCTCAGCCGAACGTGAAGGCGTACGCCTGGGCGCCCGGCTCGCCGAACGTGATCTCCAGGGTCCGCTCCCGGACCGCGCCGGCCTGGCGAACGAGCTGGTAGAGGCGGCCGTCCTGGAGCACGCCGTTGCCGTCTTCGTCGACGTCGACGCCGTGTGACGGGCCGGGTGCCTGGCCGTCGAGGAGCACCCGGAACGGGATCGACCGTCCCGCCCCGGGGGCCAGCACGAGATGCGCGTCGCGGCCGTGGAACCGGAAGGCGATGCTGCCGCCGGCCCGATCGGCCACGACGCTCTCCGCCCCGATCGTCCACTCGCCCGCCAGTGCCCACTGGTTGAGGCTCAGGCTCGCCGGCAGCTCGTAGGCGCGGCGTTCGTCGAGCGTCGGGCCGTTCGGCGACGCGAAGTGTTCGCCACGACTGAATCCGAGGTACGTCTCGGGCGTCCGCAGTTCGCCCCAGTCGGCCTCCGCCTCCGGGCCGACCCCCTTCACGGGTACGGGGGCGCGCTCGATGCCGAGCAGTTGCTGGAGAACCCGCTCGGACTGCTCGTAGCGCCCCTCACCGAAGTGCTCGTCGCGGATGACCCCGTCGGTGTCGACGAAGTACAGCGCAGGCCAGTACTGGTTGCCGAAGGCGCGCCAGATCGCGTAGTCGTTGTCGACCGCCACCGGGTAGTCGATCGTTCGCGCCGCGACCGCCCGCCGCACCCCTTCGACGTCGTGCTCGAACGAGAACTCCGGCGTGTGCACCCCGACGACGACCAGCCCGTCGTCGCGGTAGGCCTGCGACCAGGCACGCACGTACGGCTCCTGGCGCAGCCAGTTGATGCAGGTCAGCGTCCAGAAGTTCACCAGGACGACGTGCCCGCGCAGGTCGGCGGGGCCGAGTGGCTCGGAGTTGAGCCACTCGGCCGCCCCGTTCAGCGGGGGCAGGTGCACGGCCATCTAGCGAAGCGACCGGAAGGCGGTGCGAAGCTCTTCGGAGAAGATCTTCGGCTGTTCCCAGGCCGCGAAGTGCCCGCCCACGTCGAGCTTGTTGTAGTAGATGAGGTTCGAGTACGCCTGCTCGGCCCAGCTCTGCGGCGCCTCGTACAGCTCGTCGGGAAAGACGCTCACTGCGACCGGAACGTTGACGCCCTTGGCGGCGAAGAACGAGAGCTTGTTCTCCGCGTACAGCCGGGCGGCGGAAATCGCGGTGTTCGTCAACCAGTAGAGCGAGATGTTGTCCAGGATGTCGTCGCGGGTGAGACCGGCCTTGGCCCCGTCGAAGACCTGCGCGATCAGGGCCAGGCTCTTCGCGTCGTGGTCGAGCAGGAAGGACGCCAGGCCGACCGGAGAGTCCGCCAGCCCGGTCAGCGTCTGCGGTCGCGTCGCCATCATGAGGGCGTACGCGACGTGCTTCCAGACGTAGTTGGCTTCCTCGGCGGCACGCATCTCATCGTCGGAGAGGCCGGATGGCAGCGAGCCCATGGCGTTGTTCGCGCCGGTGGTGTCGCCCTGGAACAACAGGTCGATCTCGGGTGGGATCGCACCGGGCATGTTGGTGTGGATGCCGAGCAGTTCCGGGGGCGCCTGGAGGCCCATCTGGTCGACGATGACCGCGCCCCAGTCGCCGCCCTGCGCGACGAACCGCGAGTAGCCGAGACGCTTCATCAGCTCGGTCCAGGCGGTCGCGATCTTCTGCGGGTTCCACCCCGACGTTGTCGGCTTGCCGGAGAAGCCGTGGCCCGGCAGCGACGGGATCACCAGGTGGAAGGCGTCCGACGCGCTGCCGCCGTGCGCGGTGGGGTCGGTCAGCGGCTCGATGATCTTCATCTGCTCGATCACCGACCCGGGCCACCCGTGGGTGACGATCAGCGGCAGCGCGTCCTCGTGCTTCGAGCGCACGTGGATGAAGTGGATGTCGACACCGTCGATGGTGGTCATGAACTGCGGCACCGAGTTCATTCGCGCCTCGACCTTGCGCCAGTCGTACTCCTTTTCCCAATAGCGGGCGACGGCCTGAATCGTCGCGAGTGGCACGCCCTGCGACTGGTCGTCAACCGTTTCCTTGTCCGGCCAGCGGGTGGCCGCGATGCGCCTTTTCAGGTCGTCCAGGTCCGCCTGGGGAATGTCGACCGAGAACGGCCGAATCTCCGTGGTGCCGGGGCGAGTCTTGGTTTTGACAGCCATGCGTGTTCCTCTCCGTCTAGGTTTGCGCCTCGTGAGGGGAATCATGGGGTGAAGGCACTGCCCGGACCTGTGTGCCAATTCGAGATGGGCACGCCGCCGCCATATCTCGGAGCCTAGAACGCCGCGCCCCGGGCTCGTGGCGATACGAGCAGTCCCTCACTGGTCCTGCCCGGGGGCGGCTACGGCATGCTCGGCGGCTCGGCTGACCTGCTCCCAGCCCGCCCAGGTGTCCATCCGCCGGCGGGAGACGTCGAACGCCAGGTCGTACACCATGCTTCCGAGCAGAAGCCGCAGCGGCGGGTCGTCACTGTCGACCAGGCGCAGCAACGCCTCGGCGGCCAGTCGGGGCTCGCTGTCGATTGAACCCTCCGCCCACTGTCGTTCCAGTTCGGCGCGCAGCGGCGCGTACGCCTCCATCGGGGTGGTGGCGCTCAAACTGGTGTAAAGGTCGGTCCAGTAACCGCCGGGCTGCACGATGCTGAGCTTGATGTCGAAGGCCGCCGCCTCCATTGCCAACGCCTCGCTCATGCCTTCCAGGGCGAATTTGCTCGCGCTGTACATGCCGGTGCTCGGAAAGCCACCCAACGCGGCGATGCTGGACACCTGCACGATGTGGCCGGACCGTTGGGCGCGCAGATGCGGCAGCACCGCCTGGCTGACCCACAGCGCGCCGAAGAGGTTTACCTCGAACTGGGCTCGCGCCTCCGCCTCGGTGAACTCTTCGACCATTCCCATCGACAGGGTCCCGGCGTTGTTGACGACGATGTCGAGCCGTCCGAAGTGCTCGACCGCGGTGGCCACGGCGGCGAAGACCGCAGCCTGGTCGGTCACGTCGAGGGTCAGCGTCAGCAGCCGGTCGCCGTGGCGCTCGTCGAAGTCGCCCCGGGCGATGGTCCGGGCGGCGGCGACCACCCGGTCCCCACGGTCGAGCGCGGCGTCGGTGAAGGCGCGGCCCAGGCCGCGGCTGGCGCCGGTGATGAACCAGGTGCGCATGTCGGAGCTCCATCCCTTAGCGAGACGAGACGGTCCGTCTCGTCATGAAGGCAAGATTAAGCCGCGTCATCCCGGCCGTCAAGACGAAACGGTTCGTCTCGTCACTGATATCGTGAGGCCTCATGACCCCCAACACGGCCCGCCGGAGAGAGACCTCCAGGCGCGCCATCCTCACCGCGGCCTTCGACCTGCTCCAGGAGATCGGGTACGCGAAGGTCAGCATCGAGGGCATCGCCGCGCGCGCCGGCGTCGGCAAGCAGACCATCTACCGCTGGTGGCCGTCGAAGGGCGCGGTCATCTTCGATGCGTTCCTCATGCTCAGCGAGGCCACCGAGGGCGGGCCGCCGACGCTGCCGGACACCGGCGACCTGGCCGCCGACCTCACAGTGGTGCTTCGCGCCACGGTCGAGGAGATGAACGATCCCCGGTACGAGCAACCGATGCGCGCCCTGGCCACCGAGATCGCGCTCGACCCCGAGCTGGCGGCGGCCTACGCCGAACGCCTGGACGGGCCGCTGAAGGAGGCCAAGCGGCAGCGCCTACGCAGCGCCCAGCAGGCCGGGCAACTCGCCGACGACATCGACCTCGACGTGGCGGTGGACCTGATCTGGGGACCGTTGTTCAGCCGATGGCTGCAACGCAGCGGACCGCTCACCGCCGAATACGCCGACCTCGTCGTCACCACCGCCCTCGACGGGTTGCGCCCCCGCCGGCCGGCTTGATCCACTCGACTTCCGTGAAACCGGCCCATCCCCGGCGCCAGGAAACCCCGCCTTCTTGAAAGCGAGTGGGCGCTCCCTGAACGGACTGCTACCCCACCGGTGCGGCGAGTGACAGTTTGCTCGACGATTTTGCGCTGCCGCAGCACGCTGCGGCAACATCAGGCGCCGTGACGGCACCAGGCTCGGCCCCCTTCAACGACACCCCGGTCGGCACACTCCGGTCGCGTCGGCGGGTCAGACACTGGTTGGCCGGCGCCGGGGTCACCGCCCTGGCCGCCGTACTCGGCATCACCCTCGCCGTACGCGGTGGTGCCACCCCGGCCTGCGCCGCGCCACCAACCGGAGACACCGTCCACAAGGCCAAGGCCAGCTTCTACGACGCCGGCCGCTCCGGCGGCAACTGCTCCTTCCCCGGCCCACCCGCGGACCGGCTCTACGTGGCCCTCGGCTCATCGGCCTACTCCGGGTCCGCGGCCTGCGGCAGCTATTTGGACGTGACCGGCCCGAAGGGCACCGTCCGCGTCATGGTCATGGACCAGTGCGGCGGGTGCGGATCCGGCAAGATCGACCTCTCCGACGAGGCGTACGCCAAGATTGCCGACCGGGCGCAGGGCATCGCGCAGGTGACGTACCGGGCGGTGGTGAACCCGCCGCTCGACGGAGGCCTCACCTTCCGGATGAAGGGCGGCGCCTCGCGGTACTGGTTCGCGGTGCAGGTCGGCAACCACGGCAACCCACTCCGCTCGGTCGAGGCACAGGGGCCGGGCGGCGGCTTCCGCAAGGCGGCCCGTGAGAGCGACAACTACTGGACCGTCGAAGGCGGGATCGGCCCCGGGCCCTACAACATCAGGGTCACCGACGTGTACGGACGCCAGGCGACCGCCACCGCCATCCGGCTGGTCACGAAGCAGGTCCAACGCAGCACGGCCACGCTCGCCTCTCCCACGCCGCCCAGCAGTTCACCGTCGGCCCCGCCGTCCCCCAGCATCGCGCCCTCGCCGAGCACGTCCGAATCGGTCGCACCAACGGCGACCATCGAAGCGCTCGCCGGTGCCGCTCCGCTCAACGCCCCTCGCTGCTGACCTCCCACCGACGGCGACTCAGGAGGTGTCGGCACGGTCGTTCCTCTCCACCATTTCGGTGAAGGGCAGAGGGCAGCAGGTGCTTTCGGCGCAGGCGACCAGGTCGTCACAACCGGCCGAGATGGCGTCCCGCAGGGTGTCGCGGATGACGGTGAGGTCCGTCAGCCTCTGCTCGACCTCGATGAGCTTCTCCATGGCACGCGCCTGGAGGCCGGCGTCGGTTCGACCCCTGTGCTGGTGTCGGCCGGCGTCGAGCAGGTCGGCAACCTCGTTGAGGGTGAAGCCCAGGCGTTGCGCGGTCTTGATGACTCTCAGCAGGGTGACCGTCTCGGCCGGGTAGAGCCGGTGCCCGCCCGGCGACCGCTGCGGCGAGTCCAGCAGGCCCCGGCGCTCGTAGTAGCGCAGCGTCTGCTGGTTGACCCCTGCCGCGTCGGCCAGTTGACCGCTGCGCAGGCCAGACCCGGTCACCTCTGATCTCGCAGAGACACGGCCCGCGCGGCGAGGGCGTCGAGCACGTCGACGTGGGCTGCCGGCACCCGGACGTCCAGGGAGAGCGAGTCGGGGCCTGGCCGGGAGAGGCCGAACGTGAAGAACGAGCAGCAGGACGACTCACGGGCCGTCAGGTCCCGCGCCATCTCCTCGACCTGCGCACCACCATCGAGCCGCAACCGCAGGTGCTGCGCCGACAGCCGGTCGAGGCCCCGCACCGCATCGGTGAAGAACTGGTCAAACTCGGCAAGCCGTAGCGGCCGTTCAGCCGTCGGGAGGGTGCAGGAGTCCGGCACCCAGGCGTCGTCCGTCGTGATGTGGCGATCACTCATATCGTCGACGGTAAGCCTGTACCCAGGTATCAGATGCAAGCCCGACGCTGGAGACCCCCCCGGCAGCCTCCGTGTCGTTACCGCGCTCCGCGGATCGCTCGCGCTGCGATCGTGAGTAGTGCGTCGAGGAGCCCCCACGTCCGGTACAGCGCGTACAGGATCCACACGCCGAACAGGCCGGCAGCGGTGAGGATCAGGGCGGGCCCTACAACGGCAGAGTTCTCGTCCGCCCAACCGCCCCCGATCGCCACGGTGCCCACGACGCCGAACAGCACAACAGCGCGCCCCACCCCCTTCACCGCGTGCCAGAGGGCAATCACGTACGCGGAGGCGGGCACGGCTTTTGGTGAGGGCGTGGTGGGCAACGCCTCGGGTGCGTGCATCGCCAGTTCCTGGAGTTGCTGCCCAGCGGCGCGATCCCGTTCGTACGGGGAGACACGCAGGACCGCCTCCAACGCGCGGAGGTCTTCCCTGCTGCGTAGCCGTCCAGTGCGCGGATCGCTGAGCAGCAGGTCGACTGTCGGACGCCCCTTGTGTCCTGGCTGGGTGAGCAGCCAAGCCTTGCCGCAGCCCTTCACGGAGCCCGGTCGCAGAATGTCGACGGTTCCGGAATGCAGGCTCGTCGGGTGAGTCGGGGTGTCAACGCCGGTCACGAGGTCCGTCCCATTGATCATCGCTGCCCCGTCCACCAGGTTCCGGCAACCGCCGAAGACGCGCCAGATCTTGAAGGCGGCGGCGATCCCCGCCACGGACGCGACCAGCACGATGCCGCCAAGCAGTTCGTTGCGCTGCGTCGCCAGGCCGATGAACAGCAAGGAAGGGACAAGGACGAGCAGGTACCAGCCAGCGAACAGCAGGGCCTTGCGCCAATCCAGCCACCGTGTCAACCGGGCATGGTCAGGCTCGTCAGGAAAACGCCGCAGCGGGATCGCGCCGGCTGGCAGCGTCAGCTGTCGGCAGAGGTTGTGGAAGCGGTAACCGGCCAGCGCGGCCAAGTCCCGCAGGAGCAGTTCCTCTCCGTAGTCCACCTCGCTCAGCTGGAACAGTTCCACGGCAGCCTGTCCGCCCACTGCACTCTCCTCGGAGAGTGGAACTCCCAGGCTCACCCCGGCCGCAGGCACCAGGAGCAGCCGAGGAGCCGCGGTGATCCCCCGACGGGCCGTTGCGGGGGCGTCGGCGAGCAGGACCGTCGCGACCTCGTCCCAACGCACGTAGCGGTTGAGCTTCGGTGTCCGAACCGACCAGCCTTGCGCGTCGATATCGACGCGGAACGGCATCACCGCGTGCCGCACCAGCGGGCCACCGATCGCCAGGCCGAACAGCACAACCGCCCAGCAGTAGAGCAGGCCGAACCAGCCGAGATCTTCCGTCACCGTTGTATAGGCGACCGAGGCCGCTCCGCCAAGCAGCAGCATCCCGAACAGGAAGGCGACCAGGCGGTCGATGTACGGGCGCCGCAGTTTCACCTGATCATCATCCGACCCGGTGTCAAAGCGCCCTATCGCGTCAGCACGGGCCCTCAGGCTCGACCGGACCGGCGAGACCGTCGCGCCAGGGACATCCACCCGAGGAACCGCGCGTGCATCGCCGGCAGGTTAGGACGCAGACCCAGACCGTGTACGTCGTCGATCGGAGCGGCTCGCGGAGTCCCTCATCGGCCGACGGCTCCCTTCGGGTAGTGGCGGCGCAGGTTGGCGGCGAGGACGCGGTCGAGCGTGCGGTCGGAGAGCATCGGGCCCAGGCGCATGATCAGGGCGGCATCCCGGCCGGCGGTGTAGCGGGTGCGCGGTCTACGCGTCGTCACAGCCCTCGCGATGACCCGGGCGGCGGCGTCGGCGGTCAGCCCTGCAGCAGTGCCCGAGGTCATCAACTTGTTGTTCGCCTGGACGAGGCTGCCGTAGCGCTCGTCCTGCTCCGGCGTCATTTGGGCAGCCAGGTGGTTCGCCGTCTCCACCCCGCGGGCCGCCATCTCCGTGCGGACGCCGCCGGGCTCGACCACCACCACCTGTACGCCAAGTGGAGCGACCTCCCGGCGGAGCGAGTCGCTGACCGCCTCCAGGGCGAACTTGGCGCCGGCGTACGCGCCGTATGTGGCCATGGCGAACTTGCCGCCCACCGAGCTGATGTTGATTACACGACCCTTGCTGCGTAGCAGCGCGGGCAGGAGCGCTTGAGTGACAGCGATGTGGCCGAACAGGTTGACTTCGAACGCCCGCCGCCACTCCGCCATCGGTAGGACTTCGACTGGGGCGTTCACCTGGACGCCGGCGTTGTTGACGAGCGCGTGCAGTGCACGCGGGTCATCGGCGACCCGCGCGGCGAGTGCCTCCACGTGCTCGGACTTGGTGATGTCGAGGATGACCGGCTCGATGCCTGTCGATCGGATGACGTCGGCGTCACGGTCGCGTCGCACGCCAGCCAGGACGTGAAATCCCTGGCGAGCCAGCTCGCGGGCGGCTGATGCGCCCACGCCCGTGGACGCTCCAGTCACGACGACCAGCCTTTGAATTTCAGATGACGTTGTCATCTTAGCTACCCTACTGTTTCAGATGACACTGTCAACCCTATGATGGACGTCATGACCACCCGTGCGGAGTCCGCCGCCGCCACCCGTCGCGCTCTGCTCGACGCGGCCGCCGAACTCCTCGACCTAGGCGGCCCCGACGCGGTCACCTTGCGCGAGGTGGGCGCGCGGGCAGGCGTGACCCGGGGAGCGCCGTACCGGCACTTCACTGGCAAGGACAGCCTGCTGACCGTCGTCGCGGCCGAAAGCTGGGAACGGATCGGCGACCAGGTGCACGCCCTTCGGACCGACCCGGCCCTGTCTGCCTCCGAGAAGCTGCGCGGCGCTCTCCGCACCCTCATCGACGTCGGCCGGAAGCAGCCGCACCTGTACCAGGTGTTGTTCAGGCGGCGCGCAAACCTTCCTGGGCAACTCGGTGACGGGATGGATCGCATCCGGCGTCAGCTATGCGGGCCGGAAGGCGACCCGGCCGCGGCCGACCGCGCGGCCGAACGCTTCCAGGGCGAGTTCCTGAACATCGTCGCCGACCTCGTGGGAGAGCGAAACGCACGGCGCCATGGCGCCCTGCTGCTGACCAGCGCCCACGGCATCGCGAGCATGGAGATCAGCGGCTACCTCGACACAGGCAAGTGGCACACCACCGCCGACGAACTCGTCGACACCCTCGTCCGCATGGTCACGGACGCCGGCGAAATGCCATAGCAACGCCCACGCCCCTCGACGGCAGACGCCCCAAGCGGATCCGCGGCGAGCGACCCCCTTATCGGGAGCCATCATGGACATCAGCAACGCCCGGTGGCGCAGTCCTCCCGCAGCGGCGCGAGCGGCGGGAACTGCGTCGAGGTGGCAAGCAACCTGCCCGTTGTCGTGGCCGTCCGCGATCGGAAGGGTGTAGGCGTCCGGCACCGCCGTTGCGTGCCGCCACCGCGGTGACTGAGACGGCACGGGACCTCAGGCTCGACCGGACCGGCGGGGCCGTCGCGCCAGGGACAACCACCCGAGGAACCGCGCGTGCATCGCCGGCAGGTTCGGACGCAGACCCAGACCGTGTACGTCGTCGATCGCCTCGTGCATCGACGCGGCCAGGTAGAAAGCCAGGGCGATCGAATGGCCGTAGAACTCGGCCGCGAGATCCAGCCGGGCCGGGCCACATGGCCAGGGCGCGGCGCAGTTGCGGCACAGCCACGCCGGGCGCATCGGCAGGTGCGGACGAGGGCCGGCGGTCATCCGACCCTCACCGGACCCCGGCGGACGGGCCGGCGCCTGGTGGCCTTCGTCGGAGCGGCGGGCTGGGCCTGGAACCGCACGCCCCCACGCATCACGTACAGCTCTCGTCGCGCCACCGCATCGCCGACGGCGTTCAGCTCGTAACCCTCAACCCACACCCAGCCGTCGTACGTGTGCCGCTCGGGCAACTCACGGATGACGCGCACGAAGATCGGGCGCAGGAACTGCACACTCGCGGCAGTGGTCAGAAGGACCACATCGCCGGCCTTCATCCTCCCCATCACTGCAACCCCCAGGGGTACGCGAAAGCGCGGCTCACGCCCGAACGCAGGACGTGGGGACGGACGGCCTCAGGCGGCCACGGGCCGTACGGGACGTTCGGCGCATCCGGACTCGCGGGCTTGGGCTTCTCGGGCTTGTTGTCGGGCACGGTTTCCCCTTGGTGCCGTTGGGAAGGGGCCGCTCCCGTGAGTGCTCGCCCGTCGGGAGCGGCCCCGCTACGAACGCGACCGCCGGACCTCGATCCCTACCGGCCGCGCCGCCTGGTGACACTCTGCTGTGGAGACCACTACGCTCGGAAGGCATCCCAGGTGTCCGGGCTGACCTGGCAGAACACGCCCAACGCGTGGGGAATCTCGGGAAGCGGATCTCCGATTTGAGGAGCGTTGCATGGCTGATGTGCCAAGTCCCCTCGCGGACTTCATCGTGAGTGAGATCCGCCGCGCTCGTGGAGCGTCCGGGATGACGCAAGAGGCGTTCGGACGGGCAGCGGGCTTCAGCGCGTCGCATGTCAGTGCCGTGGAGAGCGGCACCCGGGCGCTAACGATCGACTTCATCCGCGGAGCGGACCGCGCCTTCAGCAACGGCGGGCTGTTCGGACGATTGGTGGTGAAACTCGGCGCACCATCGTGGTTCCTGCCGTGGCTGGACGCCGAGCGCGGAGCGCGACAACTGCGCCTTTTCGAGCCACTACTGATCCCGGGGCTACTCCAGACCGAGAACTACGCCCGCGTGGTGATGCGCTTGAACGACCTCATGTCAGCTACCGAGGTAGACCAACAGGTAAGCGCTCGCATGAGCCGACACAAAATCCTGACCGGTGACACGCCGCCTCAGGTGGTAGCCGTGCTGGATGAATCCACGCTTCGTCGCGCCGGCGACGAGCACGCCGGCATCATGGCGGAGCAGGTCGCGCACCTCATCACCGTCGCAGAGTTGCCGCACGTTCACGTGCACGTGATCCCGGCGGGAGCCGGACTCCACATCGGGCTGTCCGGACCATTCGCGCTGGCGCGGGCCAGCGACGGAACCTGGGTCGGGCACCTCGAAAATCAGCTAGGCGGGATCGTGGTCGACAGCGAAGATGGGCTACATACTCTTCAGACGAGGTGGGAGAACGTGCGGAACGAAGCGCTCCCGCGCCGACAGTCCAACGAGCTGATGAAGGAAGTGCACAGCGATCATGGACCTCACTAACGCCACCTGGCGCAAGTCCCGGCGCAGCGGATCGTCCGGAGGCAACTGCGTCGAAGTGGCCGACAACCTGGCCGGCGTCGTCGGCGTCCGGGACAGCAAGGACCCTGCCGGCCCGGCACTAATCTTCGGTCCGACTGCCTGGCGGGCGTTCGTCGCCCAGGTCGCCGAGCGGCCGTAACCGACGCCGGACGCGTGACAGCGCCAATCAGCCCGGGTCCGTTTGGTGGCTGGAGCGCGGGTCGAAGCCCGCTCCACGGGGAGTGCGGTCGACGGGATGCCGGTCAGTGGCGACGGACTGGTTGACTGCGAGACGTGACAAAAAAGGTGACGACCCGTCGCGTGACCCTCGCCATCGGTGCCGCTCTGATCGCCGTCGGGTTCACTGTCGTCATCGGGGCTATCTTCGTTGCCCCTTTTGGGATCTTCGTGGGCCAACTGATCGTCATTCATGGCGGCCTGATCCTAGGAAGAGTCCTTCTGCCGGGACGCGCCTCCGGCGGGCCAGGTGGCACAGCTCAGCGCGCCGACGACGAGTGATCCCCGAGTCGTCCGATGGCCGGCCGTTGCGACGCAGCACGAGGGCACGTCCAATCAACACAGGGGCCCTCACATCGCAACTCGGTGCCAAACTGCCTGAATGACCGAACGCCTTGCGCCTGTCCTCCGGACCACGGACGCCAACACCGCCGTGGCCTGGTACACCCGCCTTGGTTCGTGAAGCAGTGGGAGCATCGGTTCGCCTCTGACTTGCCGCTCTACGTGAGCATCGCCCGCGGTGATGTTGAGATCCATCTGTCGGAGCACACCGGGGACGCGCGGCCAGACACGCTGTTGTATCTGTACGTCGACGACATCGATGCTGCGGCGGCTGCCTGTGGCGTGAGTGTCGTCGGACAGAAGGACTGGGGCCGTGAGTTCGAGGTGGTCGACCCTGACGGCAATCGGCTCCGCATCGGGGCACTCCAGCGGTGAGCCGAAGGTTGTCGATTCCGTTGCGGGTGCGATTGTGATCCGGCCTTCAGCTGCTGCACCAGTCCAGCCTCCGGACTGACCTGCAGCCTGCCGGAAGCAGGAAGGTCACCTGGACAGCGTGCCGCGGCAAATGTAAGTACGTGATCAGATCATGAAGTTATGGATTGACGGTGGCGATGTTGGGGCTACCCGAGCGTGCGTGTTGACCTCAACCAAGGTTCAGCTTGAACACTGGTCGGGATGCTGTCTCACGTGAGGGTGCTACACATGCGTGCTATCCAAGTGGCTGCGTTCGGTGGTCCGGAAGTGCTGACGCTCGCGGAACTCCCGGACCCGGTGCCCGGAACCGGCCAGGTTGTCGTCGGTCTGGCAGCAGCGGACGTCATTCTCCTGGACACTCTGCTACGCAGCGGCTGGGGACAGGACTACTTCCCGCGCACGTTGCCATACGTGCCCGGTGGTGGCGGAGCGGGCACGGTGGTGCAGACCGGCGACGGAGCCGACCCGGCATGGATCGGCCGGCAGGTGGTGGTGCGAACCAGCACCGGCTACACCGAACGAGTCGTCGCGGACGTCGTGGAGATCATGCCGGTGCCTGACGGACTGGCCATCGAGGCGGCCGCGGCGCTGGTGCACGACGGCGTGACCGCGCTCAGCCTGGACCGGCTGGGCACGCCGCAGAAGGGCGAATGGGTGCTGGTCTCAGCGGCTGCCGGCGGAGCCGGATCACTGCTGGTGCAGCTAGCCGTCGACGCCGGAGCGCGGGTGGTGGCTGCCGCGTCCAGCGACGCCAAACTGGCCCTGGCTCGCGAGCTGGGTGCGGAGGTCGCCGTCGACTACACGCGGCCGAACTGGATCGACCGGGTACGTGAGACGACCGGTAACGGCGCCGCACTGGTCTACGACGGGGCGGGTGGCCCACTGGGCACGGTTGCCTTCGATGCGGTGGCAGACGGCGGCCGTTTCGTCACCTACGGCACCGCCGACGGCTTCGCCGCCCCTGACCCCGGGGTGGCCGCGCGCCGCGGCATACGGGTGTTCACTCCGCTCCTGGACGGCCCACCGGACCAGCAGACCGTGCGCGAACTGTTGGGCTTGGCACTGAAACGCGCCGCGCAGGGACGCCTACGCCCTGCGATTGGCGCCACCTACCCCTTGGAACAGGCCGCTGACGCCCACCGAGCACTAGCTGCGCGCGCTACGGTCGGCAAGTCGCTGTTGCTGGTCGGTGGCCAATCGACCAGCTGACCTCGCACCGAGGCCTGGGAAATCAATGCGCCCCCGTTTCGCGGCCGGTCCTCGACCCTGGCCCCGAAAACGGCATACCGGCGTCTGCCGGCATCCGCACAAGCATGAGAATGCGTTCAAGTGACAGAGTCACCCAGATCGACATCACGCCGAGCGAATCGACGTCGCCCACCTCCCTTGATAAAACTGCGGAGGCGATCACGTCAGGGCGGCTGGCCTGGTGGGCGACGGACGAGTCGACCTGTACCCGGATTATGAACGCGAAACGCGCCCTGAACAGGCGCTTCGTTTGCCAGGTAGCCGCTCAGGGCGTCGCCAGGGCGTCAGGCGCGAGAAGTGTCACCACCCGCGACGTCCCTCAGCTGCACCCGCTTCTTGGCCACGTTGTAGGCCCATGCGTAGGTCGAGGCCTTGCGGTCAATTCCAAAATGCTTGCCGGTTGCCTGCTCTAGAACGACATAGAAATCATCAAGCACACGGCTCCACGCGAGCCCCTCGAAGTCACTTTCCATCCAACCGTAAAGTTCGATCAACTCACGCTTTACCTGATCAAAGAACGTGCCCGGAGGGCGGACCGGCTCAGGACCCGGATCAGGAATCAGCGCAGGCGCTACTTTATGCATAAGCGCAAGGCGCTTACCTGCCTCTTTTTCGCAGGCATAGTCAATCCAATTCCAAAAGGATTCCGCGTCGATCACGTCGGGTGCTTGCCGATGATGCTCCTCACAGAGAGGGGCGAAATTTCGAACGTCGTTCGAACCACCCAAGCCATCCGGCACGGCGTGAGCACGATGGACGGGCGTCGACCAGCAAATTATGCAGGCCGCTTCCTCTACCCCGAGATAGTCGGCAATCATCGACAGCGGCGGTCTTGACCGGCGACCATCTTGAACTCGCCCTCTAACACGAATTCCCAGGTTAAGCAACTCTTCCGGACGTTCGTCGGGGTCTGCAATATCCACGATCTCAGGAACGTCCTCCCGCTGCCCCTTGGGGTTTCTAAACGCGCCGAGCGGCGTATGAACCTCTGTAAGATAAGGCATCAAGAAGACCATCAAGAACTCTTTAATAATCTCGTATGCGTCTCGATCGTAGCCGCCCGCGTCGTTTTTGTGGCCCTGAACATCCAGGAACAAATATCGCTTCTTGCGGGGTTGAGTCCGAGCAGCGAATGCCACCGTCTCCACCAAGCGCTGCGCGCATCGCTCGAAATTATCTTCGACGCGCATGTCGTAATAAATCGCAATTCCTTCTCGGGCGCGGCTTGGAGAGTTCTTCTTCTTCCGGCGAGACATAAGCGGGAGACTACAAGAGACCTCTGACGATCTAGCGACCCAAGCCATGCCGCTCGTTCCTCATTGCCCCTGAGCCGCTGAGAAGAGTGTGTCGATTGTGTTGCGGGTGCGTTCCTCGCTGGCCGGCATCAGGTGCGTGTACACCCGGAGCGTGAAGCCGGGGTCAGCGTGACCGAGGTATGACGCGAGGGCCTTGATGCTCTCCCCCGCGTCAAGGCGCCGCGCACGGCGCGGCGCGTGAGCGGTAGGCCGCCCGGCGGAGAGCCGCCCCGGACCGCTTCGCAGCCGGGCGGAAAGCCACCGACACCCGCCGGACGCCGCTCACACGCCGCGCCCAGGAACCCCGCATGGGGCAGCACGAATCACCGTCCCAGGACGCCGATCAGGCAAACTGGCCCTCGTGAACCAGGACGACGCGCCGGCCGAACCGACCGGATACGAGCAGGACATGCCAGCCGTTCAGGCAAACCTGGAAAAGTTCGAGCGGGCCTGGGCGAAGGTGCGGTCGGCCCATGCGGGACGCCCCGTCGACGAAGTACGGGCGGCAATGGCTCAGGCGTTTGACGCGGAAGGGCTGAAGGTCTGGAGGGAAGTCGCGGACTTCGCCGCCCAGACCATCGCGAATGAGAGCCCGACCGAAGCAACGTGGTACGGAAGCCGGCGTGGCTGGCCGCCGTCGAGGTCGGGGCTTCCGGCTGCCGCGCCAGTCCAACCCCGGACTGGCTTGCCACCGGGTCGCCGGGTCGCGGCACCAGCTCCACCGCTAGGACGTGCCCTGCCTTCCCCGCAGCCGCCGGACCCTCCCCGCAACCCCGAGCGCCAGCCCTGAAGAAACCCGGGACCGCGTAGCCCGCCAGGACCGAGGCAGGGTCAACTGAGCCCTCGCTCAGGGCGTCTCCAGGGCGTCAGGGCCCGTCAGGGCGTCAAACGCCGCCGAATGTTGACCATCAACGACCATCGACACCCGCACATAGAACCAGCTCAGAGCCCTGATTGAGGCTCTGAGCTGGTGGGCGACGGACGAGTCGACCTGTACGCCGGATTCTGTGCGCGGCGCGTACCCCGAAGGGTTTGCGCCGGCGGCGGCCATCCATCTCGGCCTGCCGTTGCCGGCAGGCTCCAGCGGCCTACCCGCAGACATCGGGCGGGCAGCCCTCAAGCGTCTGCGCCGGGTCGTCATCTTGCGGTGACGGCCCTTGCTTGGCCTTGCTCCGGGTGGGGTTTACCTAGCCACCCCGGTCACCCGGGGTGCTGGTGGGCTCTTACCCCACCGTTTCACCCTTACCGTCCCCGTTGGGGTCGGCGGTCTGTTTTCTGTGGCACTGTCCCGCGGGTCGCCCCGGGTTGCCGTTAACAACCACCCTGCCCTGTGGAGTCCGGACGTTCCTCGGCGGCGGGCCTGAGCCCGCCGACGCGACCGCCCGGTCAACTCGTCCGTCGCTCCCTCATCCTAACGACGTGCCAGCTCCCGGTATTGCCGCCCCACCTGGGCAAGATCGCGCAGCTCAAGGGCGGTGGTCCGGCGAATCCGGTCGTTGGGGCGAGGGCTAGCCTCGTGGGGCTATGGATCTCTCCCACGCCGCGCTGCTGCTCGCCGCCGGTCTCGCCGCTGGCACGGTCAACGCGGTGGCCGGTGGTGGCTCCCTGATCACCTTCCCGGCGATGATCGCGGTCGGGTTGCCCCCGGTGCCGGCGAACGTCAGCAACTCGGTGGCGGTGTTCCCCGGGTACCTGGCCAGCGTGGCGGGTAGCCGGCAGGACCTGCCGCGTCCCCGCGCGTTGGCCACTCTGGTTCCCACCACGATCGTCGGCACGATCCTCGGGGCGCTGTTGCTGCTGGCCACGCCGGCCCGCGCGTTCGAGCTGGTCGTACCGTTTCTGGTCCTCGGCGCGACAGCGGTCCTGGCCTTCCAGGACCCGTTGCGCCGGCTGGTCGGTCACCCCCGGGACATGTCGCCACGCCAGCGGACGGTCGCGGTGCAGACGATGGTCGGGCTCGGTGCGGTGTACGGCGGGTATTTCGGTGCGGCGCTCGGGGTGATGCTGGTCGCCGGCCTGGCCCTGGTGTTGGACGCGACCCTGGCGCGGGTGAGCGCGATCAAGAATCTGCTGTCCGCGGTGGTGGGGTTCACGACGCTTGTGGTGTTCGCCCTGTTCGGCCCGGTGAACTGGGCGGCCGTCGCGGTGGTCGCGCCAGCCACGTTGATCGGGGGGTACGCGGGTGCCCGACTGGTCCGTCGGCTGCCGCCGGTGCTGCTGAAGACGCTGATCGTGGTGTTCGGTACGACGATCGGCCTCTACCTGCTCTGGCGCGCGTTGAGCTGACGCCAGGAGCCGCGCAACTTCAGGGAAACTGCTGCCTCAACGCGCGTCGAGACAGCAGTTTCCCCGAAAGTGCGGGCCTTGAAGCAGGTCAGCCCACCGGCTCCTCGGCGGCCTTCTCCGTGTCGGCGGCGGCTCGGTTCCAGCGGGACCAGAGGACACGCTCGCCGTAGCCGGCGGCCATCAGGTGCGCGAAGGCCAGGTAGACCAGCACACCGACGGCGAGCACCCCGAAGCCGACCCAGAACGGCAGCGACAGCGAGTGCTCGGCGAGCTTGCCGGAGATGATCGGTGCTGGCGCGGCGGCGCCCCAGCGGACCAGGTTGAAGGCGCCGGTGGCGACGCGCCGATCGCTGGAGCCGAGGCCGAGCGCCAGGTCGGTGAGGTTGGCGTTGGCCAGGCCCATGCAGAGTCCGGCGAGCACCAGCACCACGAGCGCTTCGGCTGTGCTGCTGGAGGTGGCGAAGAGGACCATGCAGACCAGCAGCCCGGCGATGGCCACGCCGACGGTCTGCACGGCGCCGATCCGGTGGGCCAGCCGGTGGCCGATCACCATGATGCCGGCGGCCAGGCCGAGCCCCCAGCCGGTGAAGGCGAGCCCCAGCGGGATGACGTCCAGGCCGAGGAAGAGCGGCGTGTAGCCGAGCACCACGAAGAACACGAAGTTGTACGCGCCGGTCACCACGCAGAGGGCGATGAACGCCGGCCGGCGGTAGGTGGCGAAGATCTGGCCGACGCGTACCGGGGCCTGGCGGTTGGTGGGCTCGCGCAGCTTGCGGGAGGCCACGCCGAGGGCGAGGACCATGAAGACGCCGCAGACGAAGAACGGCAGCCGCCAGCTGATCTCACCGAGCAGGCCGCCGATCAGCGGGCCGACGGCGAAGCCCATGCCCAGGGCGGTCTCGAAGAGGCCGACCACCCATTCCCGGTCGACGGCCAGGTTGACCAGCACCACCATGGCGGTGGCGAAGAACATCGCGTTGCCCAGACCCCAGACGCCGCGCAGCACGGAGAGCTGCACGATGTTGTCGCTGAACGAGGCGAGGATCGCGGCGAGGCCGACCACGGAGACGCCGGTGATGAGCACCGGCTTGAAGCCGAAGCGTCCGCTGGCCAGGGTCGCCGGGATCATGCCCAGGGCCATGACCGCGATGTACGCGGTGAACAGCAGCTCGACCTGCCAGGCGGTGACGCCGATCGCCTCGCCGATGGCAGGCAGGATCGGGTCGACGACGGCGATGCCGGCGATGGCGAGGAAGGCCACCAGCGTGGTGGCGTAGATGGCACTGCGGTTCGGTTCGGAACGCCGATCCACTCCAACTCCTCAGATAGCTGTATGGTACAGGTACTTATCCTGTATCATACAGCTATGAGTGACGACGACGAGATCACCCTCGGCCGCATCGAGACCGAGGTTGCCCTGCTGATGCGCTTCGGCGAGGCGACCCGGCGGGCCACCGGCACCGCCGAGCACCGGGTGCTCGACCGGGCGGCGTACGTGATCCTGCGTCACCTGGACACCGCCGGCCCGCAGAACGTCTCCGCGCTCGCCGCCCGGCTCAACCTGGACGGCTCGACCGTCACCCGGCAGGTGTCCGCGCTGCAACGCGATGGCCTGATCGTGCGCGCCCCCGACCCGACGGACGGCCGCGGCACGGTCATCTCCCCCACCCCGGCCGGGCTACAACGGATGGCCGCCGTGCAGAACGCCCGCACCCGGCTCTACGGCGACATGCTGGCCGACTGGAGCGCCGAGGACCGCACCGCCCTGGCAACCCTGCTGGGCCGCCTCAACCAGGCCCTGGTCTCCCGCAGCCGCCCCCGCTAACCCCAACCCCACCCCCACCTCGGTCGATCATGGAGTTGTGGTGGGGGACGATCGGTGTGAATCACCATTGTCCGGGCACCACAACTCCATGATCGACACGGGGAAGGCGGAGGCCCCGGGCCTAGGCGACCGGCTCCCGGGCGGAGTCGGCGTCGCGGTCGGTGCCGGGGGTGACGCGGGGGTCGCCCTCGTCGGCGAAGTAGTCGTCCGGCTCGGTGCCGTCGACTCCCTCGTCCACCTTCGCGGCCCGCAGCGCCAGCGTCACCAGTGCCGCGACGGCCAGGTTGACCGCCACCGCCACGATCCCGACGTAGATCGTCCTGGTGGTGTCGAACCCGAACTCCGACAGCGGAAACGCCGAGCCACCGAAGTGCTTCCGGGTCGGGCTGGCCACCTGGTAGAGCATCCACATGCCCAACCCCATGCCGACCGCCCAGCCGACGATCAGGCCGGTGCGGTGGAACCAGCGGGTGTAGAGACCCAGCGCCACCGCCGGCAGCGTCTGAAGGATGATCACGCCACCGATCAGCTGAAGGTCGATGGAGAACTGCGGGTCGAGGAAGACGATGCAGGCCACCGCACCGACCTTCACCACCAGCGAGGTGATCTTCGAGACGTTGGCCTCCTGGGCCGGGGAGGCGTCCCTCTTCAGGTACTCCTTGTAGATGTTGCGGGTGAACAGGTTCGCCGCCGCGATCGACATGATCGCCGCGGGCACCAGCGCCCCGATGCCGATCGCCGCGTACGCGACACCGGCGAACCAGTCCGGGAACTGCTGGTCGAACAGCAGCGGCACGACGGTGTTGCTGTCGACCGTGCCCTCCTTCGAGCCGGGCAACGGCTTCACCCCGGCCGCGATGGCCATGTAGCCGAGCAGCGCGATCAGCCCGAGCAGCAGGCTGTACGCCGGCAGCGCCGACATGTTCCGCTTGATCACGTCGCGGTTCCGGCTGGCCAGCACACCGGTGATGCTGTGCGGATAGAGGAAGAGCGCCAACGCCGAACCGAGCGCCAACGTCACGTACTGAAGCTGGTTGTTGCCGTTGAGCAGGATGCCGTCGTTCGGATTGGGCGAGGCGTCGAACTTCGCGTCCGCGGCGGCGAAGATGTCACCCCAGCCGCCCAGCTTGTAGGGCAGGTAGACGACCGCCACCAGGATGACGATGTAGATCAGGCTGTCCTTGACGAACGCGATCAGCGCCGGCGCGCGCAGCCCCGACTGGTAGGTGTACGCGGCCAGGATGGCGAACGCGATGATGATCGGCAGGTGCCGGGCCAGCGCGTTGTCGCCGGTGACCCCCATCGTCTTGAGCACCGCCTCGATGCCGACCAGCTGCAACGCGATGTACGGCATGGTGGCGACGATTCCGGTGATCGCGATCAGCAGCGCCAGCACCGGCGAGTCGAACCGGTTGCGGACGAAGTCGGCCGGCGTGACGAACCCGTGCCGGTGCGACACCGACCAGAGCCGGACCAGCACCAGGAAGACCAGCGGATAGATGACGATGGTGTACGGCACGGCGAAGAACCCGGCCGCTCCGGCACCGAACATCAGCGCCGGCACCGCCACGAACGTGTACGCCGTGTAGAGGTCACCGCCGACGAGGAACCAGGTGATCCAGCCGCCGAAGCTGCGACCGCCCAACCCCCACTCGTCCAGGTGCGCCATGTCCTTCGGTGCC